>JACJYZ010000003.1:300000-600000 GCA_020635855.1 Flavobacteriales bacterium
TCCAGTACCCGCTTTTTGATCTCCGCTTCATTCAGGTTTCCGAAACAGAGCTTGGCGTTGTAATAGAGGTTCTGGAAAACCGTCAATTCTTCAATCAGCAGGTCGTCTTGTGAGATGTGACCGATCACACCCTGGATCTGATCCTTGTCGACATGAATATCGGTGCCGTTGATTTTTACGGTTCCGGATGTAGGGCTTTCATTCCCGTTCAGTACGTTCAGCAGGGTCGACTTACCGGCGCCGCTTGCCCCCATGATGCCCACCAGTTTACCACCTTCTTCGTGCAGGTTGAGTTGATGCAATCCTGTTTTTCCGCCCTTGAACTTGTACTCGATGTGCTCGGCGGCGAAAACGATTTTGGATTTTCGGGCATCGCTCAGGAAGGTGCTGACGATATCGCTGTAGTAGATGGGGTTGACCTTGGAACTACGGATAGACGAACCGTTGGTCAGCACATAGATACGACCGGGGTCAATGACCTGCCCGTTGAGGTAAAGTTCACCGTCTCCCAGGTACCGGAATATGTACATGTTCACACTTGCGATAAACATCACCCGGAGTTCGCCTTCAATGAACTCGGAATAGATGTGTTTGATGCTGGGGTGCGGTGTGTTTTGCTTGTTGTCAACAATCAAAATTTTGCCCGATGGACCTTCGTAAACATCTTTGTTTTGTACGAAGTGCAGGCAACGATCGAACTCTTCTTTGTCGATGTTGAAGGTGTCGGCCACCGTGGTTACGAACTCCATTTCCTGGTCGGAGATGGAATCACCGATGTTCACGAATTCCAGCAGACGGATCAATACGACCACCTTCTGCTTTTGCGCCAGTTCCTCATTGATCTGCGTACAGATCTTAAGCACCTTCACTGAGTTCAGCGAAGTTCTTTTCTTTTTTTCAGTGGAGTCTTTTCCCTTGAACAGGGCGCTGTGGGTCTCTACGAATTCATCAAAGATCCGCAGGTATTCGTCAATCTGCTCCTGGTTCAACTGAAGTTTCAGGAACAACAGTACCACATTCCGGCGATCGCTGGAAATCCCTCCCTCAACGTTTGCAATGATTGCAAACAATTGCATCAGGGCTTTCAGTATTCTTTCACTCATGGACCGGGGTGGTTACGTTGCGTTCCCTTTAAAAGGCCATACAAACAAGGAGAAGGCTCCATGTTTGCCGGAAGATACAAAACCTTATTGGATTTACTGTTTGAATCCGATCAGCATAACCGCACATCCACTGGCTGCTGAGTTGTTATGCCCAAGCTTGGCTTCGATGGTGCAATTAACAGTATAATCGAATACAAAGTCCCAATAGGGGCTATCTTCAAACTCGGAATTGGTGAAAAGCAAATTGTGTTGTGGGTCGTAAACGGAGAACTCCAGGTCTTTTCCTTCCAGACCTGTGCATGCTGCAATGCGATAGGTGGATCCGCCGTAGAAGGTGGCATGAAATTCCGCTACTTCTTTGTCGAGCAACAAAGCCCTGTAAATCTGACCATCCGAGATAAACCCGTTTGATATGTGTTTCGAGCAAATGGTTGCCGTGGAATCGCACTGGCTATAACCCGCTATGGACAAAAAGAGGAATCCCGTTGCACAAATAATCCGCTTTGCTATGCTTTTCATGAACGCTGTTTTCTTGTTGTAAATGATATCATCCGATAATTTCACCCCTTAAGGACGTGACCTTTTCCGTAAGCTTGGTCAACAGTTCAGGGCTAACAATTGCGGCACTCTTACTTTTTACATGTAAAACTTTTTGGTCGCGATTCACCTCGGGCTTCTCATAGGTGTACTGCATTTCAACCGCATCGAAGTCGTAGGCCAGATCTATCAGCTTGTTAAGCAACTTGCTGATGTCTTCCTGATCGTTGTAACGCCTGAGCAGGTTGATGAGGTTGTCGATCGTGTGCTTCTGGTCACCGATGCGGTTCAGCAATTCCTGGTGGGGATTTGTTTTTGCCACATTCAGGGAGAAGTAGAGACTTTCAACCCAACCGCCTGTGAGTACGAGTGCACCCACATCATTGCGCTCATTGTTCTTGAGGTATTCATCGGATGCCCTGTATGCAACGGAGATCAGGGTAAGCAATGAGTCGCGATTGCCGATGTTGTTCTGAAAACGTTTGATGGTCTTTTCGTCAAATGCAGAAGAAACACCCAGTTCATCCGCCAGTTTCTGAACGGAATTCAGGTAAGAGATAGCATCCTGGGGTACATCATAAACCGTAATGTAGCCAAGATCCGCACCGTAAACACCCAGGTTCAAGGCTTTCTTGAAATTGGTCGAATACGTGGTGAGATTGGACGTGTTGTTCAGGATGTCCTTTTTGTATCCCGCTTCGATCTTATTGATCAGAAGAGCTGTTTGGAAAGGAGAGGGAATGCTGAACAGGGAATTGTCGATTTTGAATACCGTGGACTGATCCTGCGCAGGTTCTTCATCTGCAACATCGGTCTCATTGGTTCCACTGTCAACACAACCGGTATACAGACAAACTGTTGTTCCGAGCATTAGGAGAGTCAAGATGGAGGCTTCCCGGTTCCTGAAGCTATTCATATCATGCGGGTTTTATAAAGTGGCTGCAAGTAAACAAAATTTCGCGAATTCACAAAACTTGAAAATAATGCCTGTGGTTGGCCATATGCATTGAAAATCAGTCGCTAAACAATTTGGATGATTTGGTTAGCCAGAAGAAAACGGCCAGCGAAATTAAGGCCGTGAAAGCATACGTTAATGATTGTGCCAATGGCCTGAAAAGCAAACTTCCGATGAGGAAAAGCAGGCTATAGGTGAAAACGGTAGCTGTGAGCCAGCTTCCTAACAACGCCCATCCGTTGCCATCTGGTTGATTGGTTGCATTTCGAAAGGGTTTCCAAGCGCCTCCCGGCCTCACCCTGTCATAGAATGCCTGCAGGTGATTCCTGGATTCGGGCTGGGTGAGGAAGGTAGCCGTTAACCAGGCCACCGTGGTGAAACCTGCGGTGACCAGGAAGTTTTGTGGTGAGTCCAGATGAAGCACCTTGTTTGCCAGCACCCATCCACCTAAAGGAGCGATGGTTGCCGTCACTTCACTCCACGCATTGATGCGCCACCAATACCACCTCAGGATCAGAACCAGTCCGAGTCCTGCACCGCATTCGATTAAAAATGTGGCCGCCTGGTCAATCGTGTCAATCATCGCCGTCATCCCGAAAGCCAGCAACACCAGCAACAGGGTGAAGTACCTGGCCATGCTCACATAGTGTGTATCTGCCTTTTCCTGGTTTTCAAAGGAGTCTTCACGGCGAATGAAACGCCTGTACAGATCGTTGGTCAGGTAGCTGGCTCCCCAGTTCAGTTGTGTGGAGATGGTACTCATGTAGGCCGACAGGAATGCAACAAACAGTAACCCCTTAAGACCTGACGGCAGGAGGTCTTTCATTACGAATACAAAACCTTTGCTTGCATCGGCCACCGGCAGATCAGGGTAGAGCAGCAATGCGCATAATCCCACAATGATCCACGGCCATGGACGCAGGCAGTAGTGGGCCACCTGAAAGAACAACGTGGCAAGCACGGCATGTTTCTCGTTCTTCGCACTCATCATGCGTTGACTCACGTATCCGCCTCCGCCAGGTTCTGCACCCGGATACCAGCTCGCCCACCATTGCACCAGCATGAAGGTAAGGAAGGCACCCAGTGTGATGCTGTATGTACCGATGGTGTCTGCAATGCTGCCATCGGTTTGAATCCGGGGAAAGAAATCAAAACGCCAGGCAGGTAGTTTTTCCACGAGTCCGTGCAGTCCACCCACTTCCGGTTGATTCAGGGCAACGAACGCCAGTACAATGCACCCACCCATGGCAATCATGAACTGGATGGCATCCGTGAGGGCTACCCCGATCAGCCCCGATAAGGTTGAGTACACCGCCACAAGCAGCATCAGTCCGCCCGTATACCAGAAAGCTTCCGAAAGTGAAATATCAAAGAAAACATGCAGGATGGTGATCATGGCCGTGTTCACCCAGCCGATGATGATGCCGTTCAGGAACACACCCATGTATACCGATTTGAAACCGCGCAACAAGGCGGCAGCCCTCCCGGAATACCGCAGTTCGATAAACTCCAGTTCTGTGACTACGCCCGCCCTTCTCCACAGCCGGCTGAAAAAGAAGGCGGTGAGCATGCCACCGGTGAGCATGTTCCACCACAGCCAGTTGCCGGAAATGCCATGCTGGGATACCTTTTCGGCTACCCAAAGCGGGGTGTCGGCGGCGAAGGTGGTGGCCACCATGGAAATGCCGGCGATGTACCACGGGAGTTTTCTTCCTCCCAGAAAAAAGGAAGTGAGGTCTTTGCTCGCCTCACCTTTGTATCTGAGTCCGATGTAAAGGACGAATGCGAGGTAAGCGGCGATGATGATCCAGTCGAGTGCAGTGAAAATCATGGGATGCAGGTATGCGGCAAACCTACGAAAAGTTATCACGCATCCGATGCCATGGATTCGGCTGCGATCCAGGCGGTGGTCCAGGCTGCCTGGAAGTTGAAGCCGCCCGTAACCGCGTCGATGTCCAGCACTTCGCCGGCAAAGTACAGGCCGGGTACAACCTTGCTTTCCATCCGGGTCATGTCTATTTCGTTCAGGGCAACGCCGCCGCATTGAACGAATTCTTGTTTAAAGGTGGTTTTGCCTTTGGATGTATAGGTGTCCGATTTGAGCAGGTGCAGAAGCGACAGTTTTTGCTTCTTGCCGATTTCAGCCCATCGTCGTTCTGGATCGATGCCCGCTTTCAGCAACAGGTGGTGCTTGAGTTTTTTTGGCAGGTCGAGTTCGAGCGCCTGCCCGGCATTTCGCCCGCCCGCATGCTGGAAAAGCGTTTGTACGTATGCTTCCAGTTCTTTTGCATCGGTGCCCGGGAGCCAGTCGATGCGGAATGAAAACGTGTAGTTTTTTTCATGCAGGTAACGGGCCGCCCATGCGCTCAGTTTGAGTACGGCCGGTCCGCTCATGCCCCAATGGGTGATAAGCAGCGGCCCGCTGGACGTAAACGGCGCATCCATTAATTCAATATGTACCATGGATGACACCCCTTGCAGTTCGAGGATGGGGTCTCCCGGCAAGTTGAAGGTGAACAGGGATGGTACCGGTGCATGGAGGCTGTGCCCGAGTCGCGTGATGTAGTCGTAAGATGACGTGGTCGGATGGCCACCTGCCGCGATCAGCAATTGCCGGCAACGGATGTGGACTCCGTCGGCAAGCCGGAGGTTGAAACCATCGCCTGTGGGCGTGACCTCTTTTACGTCTGCCCGGTACCGGATGTGCACCTGGTGGTTGCGGAGTTCGGTTTCGAAGCAGTCGATGATGGTTTGCGAACGATCCGTTACCGGGAACATGCGTCCGTCTTCTTCGGTTTTGAGTTTTACATTTCTGCGGGCAAACCATCGTACGGTGTCTTCCGGTTGAAACCGATGGAATGCACCCAGCAATTCTTTATGTCCTCGTGGGTAGGAACGCACCAATTCATGCGGATCAAAACAGGCATGTGTTACATTGCAGCGACCGCCACCGGAGATCTTCACTTTTGATAACAGGTTGGACGATTTCTCCAATACACAAATGCTGCGCCCGGGTTGCTTCTCGGCGTAACAAATGGCTGCAAAGATGCCGGCAGCGCCTCCTCCCACGATGGCAACATCTGCCTGCTCAAGTCCCCCGCCTTCGCTTGGGCTATGGCGGGCAGGCAAGTCTAACATCCGAAATCTAATTTCTAAGGTCTAACATCTAACGTCTATTTTCTCACCCATACCGCCAACAACGCGGATCCGGCGATGCCCAGGGTGGCCCGGCCCACCATGAACATCGTGATATAGGCCGACATGTTGAAATACCGTTCCATGTCATCCGGGTCCTGACCTTGTTCGTTCACCATATAATGAATCATGTTGGCAAAAAAATCAGGAGACACATAGGTCAAACAGAACCAACCCACCAGGGGGGTCAGGAGTGTGATGAAGCCCGTCAGTCCGAGTCCTGACCGGAACGCATACAACCATCCCCATTCCCGTTCGGTATGACGTTTTCTTTTGTCGCGCATCGCCAATACATAGATGAGGGCCGACGGCAATACAATAAGCAGGGTCATGGAATCGTGGCGGTCAATAAGCCGGTCATGCCATCCCATGGACTTTTCAAAAAACACCCACGCGATGGAGAAGACGGAGAAGATCACCGCCCACTTGAATTCAATTCGGCCAAAGGATTTCATTTGGTTTGGTGTTTTCGGACCGCAATATAGGCAATCGGTGTCAGGTGGTGGGGTGCAGTTGGTGCCCCGGGCCGGGTTGTAGTTGACCGTTTTCTGCTTGTCGGACCAGTTGATATGCATGATGGGTGTACGGAACGGAAATACCAAGCCGTTCTGCCTGCCGCACGATGTAACCGGATATGGCTTCGTTTTCGGTTGCTGCGCCACGCAGGATGTCACGCAACATCGAGTTGTGGTTGCCTGCAGATGCGCTGCAGATGTCATGGATTTCCTGTTCCATGGAAGCAGGATCCGGGAGGACAACATGCATGGCCCTGCCAACCGAAAGTGCTTCGGCGGTAAGATGGCGCATGACATCCGACGGAGCTTTATCCGAAACAAAGAAACCGTTGGGTACACCCAGAATGGCGCCGAGCGGGTTCACAGTGGCATTCACGATCAGCTTGCGCCAGAAGAGGGTACTGAAGTTGCCGGTTACCTCTGTCGGAAACCCGGCGGCCTTCAACAAACCTGCAATTTCTTCGCTTGCTCGCGGGGTATGCTCGTCTTTTTCCAGCACAATTTTTCCGTCGCCGGTGTTCTGCACGAATCCAGGTTCAACCATCATGGCGGCTTGGGTTGTGAATCCGCCAACCACATATTCGCGACCCACAGCCTCCGCCAGTATCTCTATGTTTCCGGCTCCGTTTTGCAGGGTTACGACGCGTGCGATCGGACTGTTTTGATCCAGCCATCGTTTCGCATGAGCAGCCAGAGACGGGGTCTGATGGGCTTTTGTAAGGATAAGGATGATGTCGAAAGGTGCGCCTTTGAACGTGTTCCATGAGGCGGAATGGATGGCGGCGGTATGTTCTTCCCCATTTGTTTCTTGCAGCGTGAGGCCGTTCCGCATGGCATCCATCTGCGCTTCCCAGGTGCCGAACACGGTGAGTTGCACATGCGGTTTGAGGCGCACGGCGAACAACGAAGCCAGGGAACCGGTTCCGAAAATGGCCAGTCGGTATGAGCGTTCAGGCATGGTACAAAGTTAGGGAATCATGAGTCTCCCGCCTTCGCTAAGGCTATGGCGAGTCTCAAGTCGGGAGTCTCAAGTTTCAAGTTTCAAGTCTCAAGTTTCAAGTCTCAAGTCTCAAGTCTCAAGTTAGGGTCTCGTCTAATATCTGGTGTCACACATCAAATGTCTAAGATCTAAAGTCTCACATCTCACATCCAATACCCACCGCTACGTAGAAACCCAGGCATGAAGATACGGGAGGCATTGATGCACCGGGCGGGATAAGAAAATTTTCTACCTTTAGGTCCCCTGAAAGGGAATGGTGTGGCAGGGGACTGATTTGAGTTTTTCTTTTTGCTTGTAGCTAGCGTATCTCAATGAAGGAGGTGTCATTGAAGGTAAGCCAAAGGTCTTTTTTGGCTTGGTGTTTTGGATCTTCACTTCTTTTCGGCGACAATCAATACGACTTTGCTGATTTGTTTTAAGCCATTGTATGGAGCGTTTAAAGGAGGTGATAAGCGCGCTCAATCGTGCCGATATACTTAAGATTCGGGCGTATTATAAAAGTCGCGAGGATAAAAGTGTTTTTCGTCGGTGGGAGTTGTTTGAACTCGTCCGGAAAGGAAAGGCACATACCGACGTGGAGGCGGCGCACATGTTGTATAAGAGTGCGCCCAATTCGGCATTTTCCCACCTGAAGTCGAGGTTGCTGGAAGACATCCTCGAGGTGATGTTGATGAATGCGGGTGAGCTGGCTGCTGAAGAGCATGAAGCATTCCGTACCGCCTGCAGGAAACGGATGGTGGTGAGCGAAGTGCTCATCCGAAAAGGCATCATGCAGGAGGGACTCCGCAACCTTAAGGTAGCTGCACAGATCGCATGGAAACATCGGCTTTCCACCGAGCAACTCCTGGTGGAAGAGTTCCTGGGTGAATATTTTCCGGGTGAGACGGTCAGCAATTTGCTCGGGGAGGTCACAAAGGAAAATGTACGGGGCCTGACCCATCTGCTGATCGCCAGGATCTATTTCAAGTCATCCATCTACAACCATGCTGCCTTTTACGAGAACCTGGGTGAACTGGCGGATCGTTTGCAAACCATCCGTGAGATTGAGTTTGATCTGAGGAAGGCGTTTGAAGAACATCCGACCGAAGAACTTCGGTTCTGGTACCTTAACTTCTCCATCACTTCACAGCGGCTGAAAGGCAACCTGGACCTGGCTTACCATCAGGCCCTGGAAGCAGCACGCATGGTGTGGCAATATCCCGAGCAGTTCTCTGCAACCGGAAGGCGATCGGCATACATGAACCTGGCATTGCTTCAGATGGAACGCCATCAGTGGCCGGAGGCCACCAACCACCTGCACCACCTCCTTACCGCCATGGACCCTGAAGATGCGGTCGGGCATGCGTGGAGTGAATTGCTGTTTCGCACACTTTACTTTGCCGGGTATCGAAGTCAGGCATGGGAATTGGTTGCAGGCAAACTTCAGGAGGCACAGCATATAGCCAGCATTCCTGTTCACCGCTGGGAGTTTTATGCGGCGGTGTGGCATGCCGGCAACGGTGATTTTTACAGCGCTACCCAATCTCTGCAACGTGCATCACGCATGCTTGCCGATAAGACCTACGGTGCCGATCTAGGATACCGCCACGTCGAGATCATTCTGCTGATGAGGTCGGCCAAATGGGACCTGGCCCAGATCAAACTGGAAGCGTTCCAGCAACTGCTCAAACGCCGAAACGATCCATGGGTACACCGCTACAGGTTGATGGCCCGCAGAATGACCGCCATCATCAGGTATGCCGGATACGGTGTTCCGAAAACCAAAAGCAGCACCGATGATCTGCATAAACTCGCATCCGGTGAAGACAGGAAGTGGACATGGGACCCGCTTGGTTTTGAATTGATCACAACATCGGAGTGGTTTGGCAACTGACCATACATTTCAGCAGATTAATACCTAGTAGTTTCCCTCTGAACCAATTCCGCAAGCTTTATCAATTTGTGACTTTTGCTAGTATGTGGAAAACAATTGTGTCAAGCGAAAAGAAACGACAAGCCTTCAAGAAGGTTGATATCAGGGGAAATAAAATTTATGAACATGGTTGAGTGCTGTCATCGATGTGACCAAGTTGTACTTTGAAGCCCACACTCTTGTCAAGTAATTTGGCCTTCCAATTCTGGAGGTGATTACATGATTGACAAAGCCCTTATTACGCTTAGGAGTGAAGCGAATGCCTACCTTTCATTGAAGAATGGTGTAACGGAAGACAAAATCGTCTTGTCGAACGTTGCCACCGAGAACGGAGGATGGGCGATTCCCGAGGACAAACTCGGGATGTCGCTGGTGAAGGTGGAGGAGGAGCGCGTATTCAAAGACCAGAAGATGGCCCACCGCAACAGCAAGGGTCAGTTCGATTTCTACAACCCCGAACTCAAGTTCAATCTCTATGTGTTGGTGACCGCCAATTTTCCCAATGGCGATACCGATGCAACCAGTTCAAAATATACGGAAGGACTCAAACAGCTTTCCCACATCATCACTTTCTTCCAGCAAAAGCATGTGTTCACCCCTGCCAACACGCCAACCATGGCGGCAAGCGAACTGGAAAAGCTGATCGTTGAACTTTACTATTACGGCTTTGAACAGCAGGATAACCTGTGGACCGTGATAGGGGCGAAGTACCTGCCCTCGGTCCTGTACCGGGTTCGGGTGGTGCGTGTACAGGAAGCGGCTGTCAAGGAACAGGGCCCTCCGATCTCCGATATTTCACTCAACTTACTCGGAAGCTAAATGGGCGTCTACAGGACATTGTTCAGGGCCGACCTGCAACACAGCTACTATACCGACGGCTATGCCCGCGGGCTCCAGCTGGTGCCGCACAGTGATACACAACTGACTTTCCGCAACGGAAGGATGCTCTGGAAAAAGTGGCCCACCGGTTTCAAACTCACGTATGAAAGTCCGGCCGATACACAAGATCCCGTGATCAACATGGGACGCGACCAGCTGTTTGTGTTCGGCCTGTTCAACGAAGACCCGCATTTCCTCAGCGTCACCGACCTGAACGTGCGACAGGAAACGCCGGTGAACCCCGCCACCAATCAGGCGGAAGGAAAAACCGCTACCGCATCTTCCGAGCAGAACGGAACCGATACCGCCGATAAAGCCGTGGATGGCAACGCCAATTCGTTCTGGAGAAGCGGCGACGCAGACGATCAATGGTGGCAGGTAGACCTGGGTGCCGTGTACCGCTGCGTTGAGATCCAGCTTAAATGGAAGAAAAAGGCAAAGGAGTTTCAGCTGATGGTTTCGGAAGACGGTCGTCGCTGGGCGTCGCTGTTGCACGAAACCGACAACAATTCCAACAATCATAATGTGACCGGCCTTGCGGCACCCGCCCGCTACGTGCGCGTGCAATGCGATGAATCCGATGACAACAGCGGATTCGGTTTTAAAGAAGTGGAAGTGTATGCCGATACACAGATCGACATCGTTCCCTGGACGTCGGGCAAAATCATCTATTACAGAAATACACCGGCCTCGGCTTCCCATGATACGGATGCTCCCGAGCAGGTCGTGCATGACCTGCTCGACCGGATCGTACCCGAATCGTTCGTGTTCGCTTACACGGTTGACAGCTTCGTGGATACCGTGGTTCAGGTGACCGATCCCGTTGGCAACACATTCATGCTCACCGGCCCGGATGACAACACGGCCACCATCAAGCCCGGCAACGACGGCGTATACCGCCACCCCGTATTCCTGAAGAACAAACCCGAAGGTTTGTACCAGTTCACCGTGAAAACCACCGATGAGGTGACCACCCTGGGCAGTCAGAAAATCTATTTCAATAACCAGTTCGCCGTGAAGCCCGTGTTGGGTATTGTGGAGTTCCTGTACCAGTCGGCACAGGACGAGATGTACGGCGATCCGGAATACTACGGCCTTGTCTTCAACCGCAAGGAAACCTTCTGGAAATACCATGTGATCAACAAATCCGGACAGCTCGACTTCACCGATGCCGAACTGGAAATACAGGATGAAAGCGGTGACTCGGGAGATCCTTACCTGGTTTACGAATTCATCAAAGGCAAGCTGTTGGAAAGCAACCCCGACCTGAACGGACTCGACAGCATCACCTTCAATTCCCGACGACCCATTCCCATTTTCCAGAGCCCCAAGCTGAGCCTGGAACTCAAAAATACCGCTGCCACCGATCCGGTGATTATTTCCAATCTACCCAATGCCGCCGTGCCGGGACAGCATGAACAAGAATCGAACATTTACATCTATGTATAAAACCAAATACCAGCACCATGCCTGAATACAAAACGCCCGGCGTATATGTGGAAGAGATCTCCACCCTTCCGGCCTCGATAGCCCCCGTGGCGACCGCCATTCCCGTGTTTATCGGCTATACCGCCCAAGCCCTGCGTAACGGGGAAGACATCACAGATGTACCCACGCGTGTGACCTCTTTGCTCGAATTCGAACAATGGTTCGGCGGACCTAAGAATGAGACTTTCGTCTTGAGGGTAAAGGATACCACCGTGGAAGATGTTGATAATCCGGGTACCTTTTTGTTCTCCTCTCGCGAGTACGAAGTGACCCTGCCCGCGGAAAGCAGCTATAAGTTGTACTACCACATGCAGATGTATTTCAACAACGGGGGCGGCCCGTGCTACATCGTTTCCGTAGGTAGCACAAGCGCAGGCTCTCCAGGTAAAGCTGCATTGAAAGACGGACTTGAGAAAGCCGAAATGGAAGATGAGATCACTCTTATCACCATTCCTGAGGCAGTGACCCTGGTTGACGCCGATATCAAGGAATTGTACGATGCGGCGCTGGCACAGTGCAACAAACTGCAGGACCGCTTCACCATCATGGATGTGATCGCAGACAACGCCAATACCGTGAAGGAAGACGGCGATGATTTCCGCGACAACAACGTGGGCAGCACCTACCTGAAGTACGGTGCGGCTTATTACCCGCTGCTCGAAACCACACTCAATTTTGCGTACGATGCTTCGGCACTCAAAGTGAACCGCACGGTGAATGGCGGCTACAACGCTGCACAGGATTTTGCCGGTTCCGTCATCACCCTGGATGCATCCGCTGCCAACCAGGATTCTTTGGAAGACATCCGGGAAACAGCCACCGAAGCCTACGGCAAACTGGTGACCGAGATCCGCAAAATCAAAGTTGAAGTCTATCCCTGCAGTTCCATTGCAGGAACCTATGCCCGCGTAGACCGCGACCGCGGTGTGTGGAAAGCACCCGCAAACGTAAGTCTGCGCTCTGTGAAAGAACCCGCCGTGCTGGTTTCTTCCGATGAACAGGAAGACCTGAACGTGGATGCCACCAGCGGTAAATCCATCAATGCCATCCGCACCTTTGCAGGCAAGGGTGTGCTGGTGTGGGGCGCGCGCACATTGGCGGGTAACGACAACGAATGGCGTTATGTGCCGGTACGTCGTCTCTACATCTTCGTGGAAGAATCTACCAAGAAAGCCACCGAGTTCGTGGTGTTCGAACCCAACGATGCCAATACCTGGCTGAAGGTGAAAACCATGATCGAGAACTTCCTCGTGAAGCTCTGGCGCGATGGTGCCCTTGCAGGTGCCAAACCCGAAGATGCATTCTTCGTGAAGGTGGGCCTGGGAGAAACCATGACCGCACTCGATATCCTGGAAGGACGCATGAACATCGAGATCGGTATGGCAGCTGTTCGTCCGGCAGAGTTCATCATCCTGAAATTCTCACATAAACTTCAAGAGTCCTGAGCGACCTGATCATTCATTCATCCATGCAAACTAAATCCACATGGCAACAGTAATCAAAACCCCTGGGGTATACATCCAGGAAATCTCAAAACTACCGGCATCGGTCGCTCCGGTGGCCACGGCCATACCCGCGTTCATCGGTTATACCGAGCGCAGGGTGAAGGATGGCAAAACGCTTGCCCCCAATGTTCCGGTCCGCATCACTTCTTTCCCCGAATACGAAGAGATCTTCGGCGGCGGCGAATCCGAAGCACTGGACGTGACCATCCAGGACAAACTATCAGGTCCCGGCGGCACCCTCATCAGCAGGGTGATCAACGTGAGCCAGTCGGCACCTTCCACCCACAACATGTACTATGCCCTGCAAATGTACTTTGCCAACGGCGGCGGTCCGTGCTGGATCGTTTCCATCAACCCGGAACCATTTGCGTTCCCGGTGGCTGCATTCAGCAAGGATGATTTTGAAGACGGACTGGCCGCCATCAAGAAAGTAGATGAGGCCACGCTTCTCCTGATGCCCGAAACATCGGAAGGACTTGATGCCGACGATCACTACGAAATGGCACAACAGATGCTTTCCCAATGTGCCCTGCTGCAAGACCGCTTCACCATCATTGACGCACATGCCAATGATGCGGCCACGGTGGATGCATCCAACACACTTGGTACCGACAACCTGAAATACGGTGCGGTGTACCACCCCTATCTCAATTCGTCCATCATCGTTGAATACGCCGATGCGGATGTAACCATCACTCACACCACGGAAGATGGCAACACCAACCCTCCGGGTGCATTCGACGGCCTTGCGCTGGATGACCTGGACAGCGCAGGTGCCAACACCAACCTGGCAATATACAACGTGATCAAATCCGAGATCAGCAAGCAGGCCAAGGTGCAGCTCTCTCCCGGAACATCCATCGCCGGTATCTATGCCCGCGTGGATCGTGAGCGGGGTGTATGGAAAGCACCTGCAAATGTGAGCATACGCAATGTAGTTCAACCCAGCGTAGTGGTTTCCGCCGAAGAGCAGGAAAACCTGAACGTGAACGCCGTCAGCGGTAAGTCCATCAATGCCATCCGCACATTCGCCGGAAAAGGCATCCTCGTCTGGGGATCACGTACGCTGGCAGGTAACGACAACGAGTGGCGCTATGTGCCCGTTCGCCGCCTCTTCATTTTCGTGGAAGAGTCTGTGAAAAAAGCCACCGAATTCTCGGTGTTCGAACCCAACGATGCAAACACATGGAAACGTGTGAAAGGCATGATCGAGAACTTCCTCGTGAAGCTGTGGCGCGAAGGCGCCCTGGCCGGTGCCAAGCCCGAACAGGCATTTTATGTGAATGTCGGACTGGGAGAAACCATGACACCGGTGGACATCCTGGAAGGACGCATGAACGTGGAGATCGGTATGGCTGCCGTTCGTCCGGCGGAGTTCATCATCCTGAAGTTCTCTCACAAATTACAGGAATCATAATAGCTACTCATCTATAAAAACAATCCATTATGGCTTTCCCAAAAACCCCCGGCGTTTACATCGAAGAGGTGAGTACCCTGCCGCCTTCGGTTGCGGCGGTTGAAACAGCAATACCGGCTTTCATCGGTTGTACCGAGGTCGCCGACAAGAACGGTGTGGCCGGTGCGCTCGACCGCGTGCCGACCCGCATCACCAACATGCTCGAATATGTGCAATACTTCGGAGGCCCCTTCTCCGAGGATGCCGCGATCACTGTCACCATCGAAGATGACATGGACGGCGGTGCCGAAGTGGTGAACCGCACCATCACGGCCACCGTGGGTACGGCATCTGCATTTAAAATGTACTATGCACTGCAGCATTTCTTTGCCAACGGCGGCGGTCCGTGTTACATCGTGAGCGTGGGCGACTATTCCGGCTCAACCGTGAATGTGGCCAAGTCGAAACTGATGAACGGCCTGACCGACATCGAGAAGATCGACGAACCCACCTTGTACGTGTTCCCGGATCATTCGACCGTGGCCAACTACAAGGATGTGTATGATGCAGCCCTGGCGCAATGCGAGAAACTGAAAGACCGCTTTGTGATCATGGATTACAAAAGCGAGACCGGTGATCCCTTCGCAGACGGAACGGCTTTCCGCAATTCAGGCATCAGTTCCGATAACCTGAAGTATGGTGCGGTTTATTATCCTTACCTGAAAACAACCCTGTCTTATGGCTATGATGAAAGCCTGCTGACTGTTGCCCATAACGAAGTGAATCCTGCCAATACAGGTGCACTCGACGGAGATACCGTAGCAGCGATCAAAGCTTCCAACCCGGACGTTTACCGTGCCATCATCGCCAAGCTGGCAGCCTTGCAGGTGACCCTGCCGCCATCTCCGGCCATGGCGGGTATCTATGCACGTGTAGATAACGATCGCGGTGTGTGGAAAGCACCCGCCAACGTGGGAGTGTTCGCCGTGGTAGGTCCAACCATCAAGATCACCAAAGAACAGCAGGAGAGCCTGAACGTGGATGCCACCTCGGGAAAATCCGTCAACGCTTTGCGCGCATTCCCCGGCAAAGGAACCCTGGTATGGGGCGCCCGCACACTGGCAGGTAACGACAACGAATGGCGCTATGTGCCCGTTCGTCGCCTTTTCATTTTCGTGGAAGAGTCGGTGAAGAAGGCAACGGAGTTTTCCGTGTTCGAACCGAACGATGCCAACACCTGGCTGCGCGTGAAAACCATGATCGAGAATTTCCTTTCCAAACTGTGGAGAGACGGTGCCCTCGCCGGTGCCAAACCCGATCAGGCGTACTTTGTGAAGGTAGGTCTTGGCGTGACCATGTCGGCGCAAGACATCCTGGAAGGACGCATGAACATCGAGATCGGCCTCGCCGCTGTGCGCCCGGCTGAATTCATCGTGCTGAAATTCTCGCACAAACTGCAACAATCATAAGAACTAAAAACCCACTTTTTCAAATCCATTAAACAGCAATATTATGGCAATCAATTATCCAGTTACCGCCTTCCATTTTCAGGTAGAATGGGGTGGCCAACGAATCGGCTTCACTGAAGTGTCAGGCCTGTCGATCGAACTGCAATCCATCGACTACCGCGAAGGTTCATCACTGGAATATCAGGTGACCAAAATGCCGGGCATCCCGAAGTATTCCGCCATCACCCTCAAGCGTGGTATTTTCCAGGGCGACAATGAATTCTTCCAATGGCTCAACACCGTTAAGCTGAACAGCATCGAAAGACGCGATCTCACCATCAGCCTGCTGAATGAAGAGCACGCCCCCATCGTAACCTGGAAAGTGAAAGATGCATGGCCTTCAAAGGTGGAAGGACCCAGCCTGAACTCAACCGGCAACGAAGTGGCCGTTGAATCCATCGAGCTCCAGCACGAAGGTCTGACAATCGAATTTGCGTAATCCACCGGTTGAAGAATGATGAAGGAAAGGAGGCGGCATGCCACTGTTTGATCCACCCGTAGGTTTTCACTTTCTGGTACGCTTTGAAGGGTTGCTTCTCAACCCCAAGTACATCGGAATTCCCGATCTCGGCTTCAAAGAGGTCAGCGGGATCAATGCCGATATTTCTACGGAAGAGTATCATGAAGGTGGCGAAAACCGTTTCAAACATCGGTTGCCGCAACCGGCGACTTACCAGAACCTGGTCATGAAACGTGGACTCCTCATCGGGTCCCAGTTGATGCAATGGTTCAAGGAAAGCACCGAGAACTTCTCATTCGAACCTTCGGATATCACCGTTGTATTGCTGAACGGCGACCACATTCCGTTGCAGGCCTGGAACTTCATCCAGGCTTACCCCGTGAAGTGGCAGATCGCCGAGTTGAATGCAACCGACGCGCAGATACTCATTGAGACCGTAGAGTTTTCTTACCAGTATTTCCGGCGCATTGATCCCACCGATCTGCTGCCGTTCTAATCGCACCGAACATGCCCATTGAAATCCGCGAACTCGTGATCAAAGCGGTGGTTGACAACGCCAGCCAGCGCAAGAAAGAAGGCGATGCCGCACCCTCGGGCAATGACCGGCGCGACAGGAAACTGGAAGACATCGTGAATGAAGTGCTCGAAGTGTTGAAAGAAAACAAGAACGAGAGGTAATGGCCCTGACCGACATATTCAGCGAACTGGATGGCCTCGCCAAAATGACCATCGACGCGTACCCCGATGAGGAGTACAACGATGGCGATGAGGTGGCCACCTTCCAGGTGATGTACAACCCCAATACGTACAGCCAGGAGTTCCGGAACAATTACGAACGCCCCACCACGCAGGGCAACACCGGCACGCTGGTGTTCACCCATACCGAGCCCGAAAGCGTAACGTTCGAGTTCCTGTTCGATGCCACCGGCGCGTCCGTTTCAGGTACGTCCAACATCGCCGATCAGGTGCTGAAGGACAAGCAGACCGACAACGCCATCCGCGATTTTATCGGCGTGACATATACACGCTCCGGCGATACCCACCAGCCCAACTTCCTGAAGTTGCGTTGGGGTGCGTTTGAATTCCGCGGACTGCTGGAAACGGCAACGGTCACCCACAAACTGTTCAACCTCGACGGAAACCCGATCCGGTCCACCGTCAACTGCACGTTCCGCAAACACACATCCCTGCAGGAACAGGCAGCGCAGGACAGGAAGTCCTCTCCCGACCTTACCCACTACCGGCTGGTGAATGCAGGCGATACACTGCCGCGCATCGCCAAAAAGATCTACGGCGACCCCGCTTTATACCTGGAGATTGCAAGGGTGAACAAACTGGTCAACTTTCGCAACCTCAAAGTGGGTCAACGGCTGATCCTGCCACCCATAGACAAAACCTCCTGATGCCAGAAACACTCACCATACCGACCCAGGCCGCAACCGATCTGCCCACCTTCAAGGTGCTGGTGGACGGAGAGGACATAGGCGGACAATACGGTCTGATCTCCATCATGGTCTCCAAGGCCGTAAACAAGATTCCCAAGGCCCGCATCATGCTTGCAGACGGCAGCGTGGCGCTGGAAGATTTTGAGAACAGCAGCGGTGATGTGTTCGTGCCGGGAAAAGAAGTGGAAGTGAAAGGCGGTTACCACAACATCGAAGACACCATCTTCAAAGGTGTCATCATCAAACACGGCATCAAAACCCTCGAAAACAAAACACCGCTGCTCGTGATTGACCTTCGCGACAATGCGGTGAAGATGACCGTGGGACGAAAAAACAAGTATTTCGAGGAAGTAAAAGACAGCGATATCATCGAGGAACTGGCCGGTGCATACGGACTGCAAACCGACGTGGAAAGTACATCCGTGACCCACAAGGAAATGGTGCAGTACTATGTGACCGACTGGGATTTTGTGGTGTCCCGCGCCGAAGTGAACGGCCTGCTCGTGTTCGCAGACGACGGTCAACTGGCCGTGAAAGCCCCCGACCTTTCGCAGGAACCCATCGTGAACCTGGGATACGGACACAACATCATGGAGTTCGAAGCTGCCATGGATGCCCGTGATCAGCTTGCGGCATCCACCAGCAAATCGTGGGACTACAGCAAGCAGGAAATGATCGAGGAAGAGGGGGAAGATCCCGGACTCGATGAACAAGGTGATTTCACCACATCCGACCTGTCGGATGTACTGGGCGTGGAAACACTCCTGCAACAACACACCGGCAAGGTGGAAGACACCGAACTGAAAGCCTGGGCCGATGCCAAACTGCTGAAGAGCCGTCTCGCCAAGGTGAAAGGCCGCGTGAAAATCGTCGGTTTCAGTGACGTGAAACCCGGTCATGTGATCAACCTGGAAGGCCTAGGCGGAAGGTTCAACGGCCCCGCATTTGTGTCTTCCGTGGTGCATGACATCGCTGCCGGTTCTACCTGGTTTACGCATCTTGAGTTCGGACTGGACCAGGAATGGTTTGCCGACAAATACAACGACATCATCGCAAAACCCGCAGGCGGCCTGCTGCCACCCGTGCACGGGCTCCAGGTGGGAATTGTGACCAATATACATGAGGATCCCGACGGAGAGTTCCGCATCAGGGTTCGCCTTCCGGTCGTAGACCCCGAACATGACGGGGTGTGGGCACGGATGGTGTCTCCCGATGCCGGTGACAGCCGCGGCATGGTCTTCCGCCCCGAAGTGGAAGACGAAGTGATCGTGGGCTTTCTGAATGATGATCCCAGGGATCCGATTATCCTTGGCATGCTGCATAGCAGCGCCAAACCTTCTCCCATCGACCCCGAAGAGGAAAACAACGAAAAGGGCTTCGTTACCCGCGGTGAGCTGAAACTCACCTTCAATGACGACAAGCTGAGCATCACCCTGGAAACCCCTAACGGGAATAAACTCCTGTTGTCCGACGACGAGGGTGGCATCCAATTCGAAGATGAGAATGGGAACAAAGTGACCCTGAGTTCCGACGGGGTCGTGATAGAGAGCGCAAAAGACCTGAACCTGAAAGCTTCAGGCGACGTGAACATCGAAGGCACCAATGTAACCGTGAAAGCCAATGCCAGCTTCAAGGCGGAAGGCAGCGCCGGGGCGGAAATATCGTCCAGCGCACAAACGGTTGTCAAAGGTTCCATCGTGCAGATCAATTAATGTTGAATACGAATCATAACAATCGTCTATGCCAGCTGCAGCCCGCGTAACAGACACCACCAACCACGGAGGAACCATCGTGGGGCCGGGTGCTCCCACCGTATTGATTGGTGGCATGCCGGCGTGTGTGGCAGGAGATAACCACGTGTGCTCACTGCCGCCGAATGCACATCAGCCGACAGCAAGTCCTTTTCCCATGGGCAGCACAACAGTATTGATCGGTGGAAAACCGGCCATCCGTGTGGGCGATGTTTGTATTTGCGGCGCTTCAGCTGCCGTGGGCGAACCAACCGTTATGATCGGTTAAGAGAAAGAATGCCATGCCAGAGACCAATGTGGATACCGACCAACTGAACAGCTTCCTGGGAAGGGGATGGGCCTGGCCCGTGACCTTCAACAAGGAGAGCCGGTCGGCGGAGATGTCGGAAGATGAACAGGACATCCGCGAGAGCCTGGAAATCCTCCTCACCACCATCCGTGGTGAACGGGTGATGCGCCCCGATTACGGCGCCAACCTGCAGGACCGGATCTTCGAACCCCTCCGCGTGAATTCCGCATCCCGTCTCACAGAAGACATCAAACGCGCCATCCTGTTTCACGAACCGCGGGTGACAGTGAATGATGTCAACTATCAGCAAGATCCCGAAGAAGGGTATATCCTCATCCAACTGGACTATACCATCATCGCAACCAATACACGCACCAACATGGTCTATCCTTTCTATTTCAGCGAAGGGACTGATTTGTGACCGTTATGGAAACCTGTGAAAATAAAGCCCTGATCGAACGCGACGGCACCAGCCAGGCACAGCGCCTGCTGAAGTCACTGCTGCCGTCATACGTGGCGGTGGATGAACGCAGCATGCGCGACCTCATCACATTCGCACAAAACTATGCCGCCGAGATCAACTATGTGGCGCTGGACGGAACCAACCAGGGAGACTGGCAGGATTTCTTCAACAGCGATCCCGACCTGGATATCCTGCTGGATGAGACCCGCACCGACGAAGAGAATTTTCTCGATTACATCGCAAAGAAAGGCGGATACGTGCAACCGCACTTCGCACTCTTCATCGCTTTCCTGTGGTTGTTCAGAAAAGCCCAGGACGACCTCAACACCATCACCAAGCGACACCTTGATTTCTATTATAAGGATGTACTGCGCCTCAAGGAACAACCCGCCGAAGCCGACCAGGTGTTCCTCATCTTCGAGCTGGCACGACATGTGAAAACATCACACGCCGTTAAAGAAGGTACCGCACTTAAAGCAGGAAAAGACGACAGCGGTCAACCCTTGACTTACCTCACCGACGATGAACTCGTGGTGAACCACGGTGCCGTGTCGGAGATCAAATCCGTATTTGCGGATATCAACGGCAACCACCGCCTGTACGCATCGCCCGTTGCCAACTCGGCCGACGGTGAAGGTGCAGAGATCGAAAGCGAAGACATGAGCTGGGAAACGTTCGGTAACACCGATCGCGCCCAGGCAGACGTGGGCTTCGCCATCGCTTCGCCCAACCTGCTCCTCGCAGAAGGAAGGCGGACCGTTACGGTGACCCTGCAGGTGAGTCCGACCACGCCGATAGGAAAAGTACCACCCTATGCCGACCAGGTATTTGATGTGGTGTTCAGCGGTGAGGAGGAGTGGATATCACCCGAAGGAGAAGACGTGGTGCAGGAAGGACAGTTCCCCGCCGAAGTGGTGGAGAAGATCCTCGCCTTTGTGAATGGCAGTGGCATCGATGCCATTGCTACAGAAGTGGAGGATGACCCCAACACCGGCTACGGTGACCAGATCGACGACTATGACATCGGTGTATTGGTGGCCAAACGAATCGTGGATACACGCACGGCCAACGGACCCTATAAAACCCTGCAGCAACTCCGCGATGTAAAAGGCATGGGCGTGGATAAGATCAACGACCTGGCCTATACGTTCCGCACCGTGTCCAATGCCACCATCTTCGATCCGGATAAGAACACCATCACCATCATCCGCACCCTGGAGGAAAGTCAGCCCGCTGTGGTTGCCTACAACGAGGAAGTGTTGCTGGATCCCTTCAAAACCGGATGGCCCGTGATGAAGGTGACCGTGAACAAGGAATACCCCGGCGACCCGTACGCATACAAATACCTGAAAGACCTCGACGTGACCAATGCCACCGTTACGGTGAATGTGTACAACGTTAAAACCAACATCCTTCAGAACGATGCCGCCAAGCTGGATCCGGCCAAACCTTTCCAGCCATTTGGAAACCGACCCGTGATCGATTCGGCCTTCTACATCGGTAACCAGGAGATCTTCCAGAAAAACCTCGACAACCTGAGCATTCACATCCAGTGGCATGAACTGCCCGAAAATGAAAGCTTCGGTACTTACTATAATTATTACACCGTGGGAGCCGGCACCCGGCAGAACACCGCCTTCAAAACAGAGATCTCCATCCTGGATGAGAAGGAATGGGTGCCCGTGAAAGCCGGAACCCTCTACCAGCTGTTCGACAATGACACGAACACGGAAATCATCAATCCCGAAAATGAGATCTTCCTCTCGGTAGATAATACCGGGGCAACAGGGTCACTGGGTGATGTGAACAGGGATCCGGAAATGGAAGTCCTCACCACACTCAATACCACCACACAGAAAGGATTTCTGCGGATGCGGATGAAGGGTGCCAATTTCGGTCACAAAGACTACTCCACATCTTATACCCAGCAGGTACTGGCAGCGGTTACGGCGGATCCTGCCACCACGCCCAACCTGCCCAACGAACCTTATACGCCCACGATCAAGGAACTGGCGCTGGACTATACCTCCACCGTGGAACTGGACCTGACAGGCATGGGTGAGGATGCATACGACGAACGCGTGGATCAGTACTTCTATGTATACCCGTTCGGCGTAGCGGAAGCGGATACGCGCGAAAAAACCAACAACCTGCTGCCCGTGTTCGACGCGGAAGGCAACCTGTACATCGGCATCGAATCCTTCACGGGCGGCCGCAACCTATCGCTCCTTTTTCAGGTGGCCGAGGGAAGTGCCGATCCCGATTACCTGCAACAGGATGTAACGTGGAGTTATCTGACGTCAGGAAATACATGGACGGAATTCGACCAACGCAAGATCCTGACAGACTCCACCAACCAATTGCTCACATCGGGCATCATCGAGTTCAATGTACCGAAAGATGCAAGCGTCACCCAGGAAATGCTGGGCAGCGGAAAAGTGTGGTTGCGCGCCACCGTGCAAAAAGATACACCCGCCATCTCAGACCTGGTAGACATCATGGCGCAAGCCGTGACCGCTACGTTCACAGACCAGGATAACGATCCGCAACACCTGGCAACCGCACTGCCCGCCGAGACCATCAAGAAGCTCAAGGAAAGTGATTCGGCGATTGATACCGTGACGCAGCCCTTCAGTTCCTTTGGCGGCAAACTTCAGGAAACCAGCGAAGCATTTTATACGCGTGTCAGTGAACGCCTCAGGCACAAACACCGCGCGGTAACCATATGGGATTACGAGCGCCTGACGCTTGCCAAGTTCCCGTCGGTATACAAGGTGAAATGCCTCAATCATACCATCTTCAACGGAACCCTTTCCGACTATGATGAGATCGCTCCCGGTCATGTGTCGCTGATCGTGATACCGAACGTCATCAACAGGAATGCGGTGGATCCGCTGAAACCGAAAACAAGCCTGATTACGCTGACGGAGATCGAGCAATACCTGACGGGTTTGAAAGCCGAATGCCCTGAATTGCACGTGCGAAATCCGCTGTATGAAGAGATACAGGTGGAGATGAATGTGAAGTTCATCGACGGTATTGATAATGGTTATTACCAGGAAGTGCTGAACGACGAGATCAAGTCGTTCCTGTCGCCCTGGGCCTATGCAGACAGTTCGGAAATCACCTTCGGCGGCCGCATCCACAAATCCATGATCCTGAATTTTGTGGAAGAGCGCTCGTATGTCGACTACGTGACGTGTTTCAAGATGTACCACATCGTGCCCAACAACCCGGCGATAGATCCGACCGTGGATCGCAGCGAAGCCCGCGCCACCACGCTGGGGTCGGTGCTGGGGTCGGCGAATGATCATATCCTGCATGTGCTGGAAAGTGAGATCTGCGGATGTGATGACAATGAAGTGTTCGGTGTGAAGGAAATGGCATCCGACCCTTGCGGATGTGACTAGTGAATGGAATATAAAGAGGCAATGACCCGGTCGGCCTCATATTGATATAAAAACAAACAACGCTCACCCCCGTGGAAGAGTCGATCAAAATATCAAAGCAACTACCTGAACTGGCCAGTATGCAGTATACCCCCCTCCGGGACCTCGGCATACAGCATGTACAGGAACTGGCAGGAAAGATCTGGACGGATTACAACACGCATGATCCCGGTGTCACCATCCTTGAAGTACTGGCCTACGCCATTACCGATCTTGGATATCGCGTGAACCAGGACATCCGGGATATCATCGCCCAGGATCCCACCGATCCGGACAAGCAGGACATCCTGAACTTCTTCACCGCTGCGAAAATCCTGCCGGTGCGACCGCTGACCATCACCGATATCCGCAAGGTGATCATGGATGTGTCGGTCTATGACGCCGGCGACGGAGGATGTGAATTCGTGGGCGTGAAGAATGCATGGGTCAGCATCTCCGACACCAATGAGTTTCCGGTGTATGCGCACACCAATGAAAGTATCCTGAGCTACGAACCACCGCCGTCGAATCCCGCCAAGGCGCCGCTTGCCATCAAGCCGCTTTACAACGTGTTGCTGGAATTCGAATCATGCGACACCTATGGCGACCTCAACGAAAATGAACTGACCGACAGCTTCACGGTGCTGGATTCCGCAGATGAAAAACTGGAAGGCCTGGTCGTGAAAGTGGAGGTGGACTTCCCTCGGTGGGATGAGGAAGGCATCGACTGGCAAGACCTTGATAGCATCCGGAACGGCATTCAGAACATCACCGTTCAGTTTCACCACAAACCCCGTCGCTACGAATTCTCTTACAAAATAGAAGATGATAAAACGGTTGTGCTGAAAGCCACCAAGCCGGGTACGCCCGATCCGGAAGATGTGCCGGAAATGGTGCTGGTTTCTGCCGACCTGAACGATTTTATCTACAACAATACCGACGGCCTCATCGTGCGCTACCAGAAGAAGGTGGCCAAGATATTGAAGATCCTGGCTGCCGTGAAGGCCACCCTGCACGCCAACCGGAACCTGTGTGAAGATTACTACAAGTTTCAGGCGTTGAAGATTGAGGAGATCGCGCTGTGCGCTGATATAGAACTGGAACTCGAAGCGGATGTGGAGGAAGTGCAGGCACAAATCTATTACCACATCGGACGGTTCCTGTCGCCCACCGTGCCCTACTATTCCCTCCAGGAAATGCTTGACCAGGGCATACCGGTGGAAGATATTTATGAAGGCCCGCTCCTGAACCACGGCTTCCTGTTGGATGAAGATGTGATCGCCGCCGATCGCCGCGATGTGATCCACGTATCCGACCTCATCCAGATCATCATGGACGTGGAAGGTGTAGTGGCCGTTCGCAAGATCGAGATCGCCAACTTCCCGCAGGACAACGATGACAACATTCCTTCGAAGAGCGTGAAGTGGTGCCTGGACCTGGCCCTCGAATACAACTACATCCCACGCCTGTCGGTGACCGATTCGAAGGTGACCTATTATAAAGACCAACTTCCTTACCAGGCCGACCAGACCGAGGTGGATGAACGCATCGCCGAACTGCAGGAAGGACAGGCTTCACAAAAAATACAGAACCCGGTGCTGGACCTGAAGGTTCCCTACGGTCAATACCTGCAACTGGAAGACTATACCAGCATCCAGGAAGAATTCCCCATTACATACGGCATCGGTTCGGAAGGTCTCCCGTCGGAAGCCAGCGACGAACGCAAGGCGCAAGCCAAACAGCTCAAGGGCTTCCTGATGTTCTTCGATCAGCTGTTCGCTGATTATCTGGCGCAACTGGCCCATGTGAAAGACCTCTTCTCAATGAACGCGGAAAAGGATGAAGAGGGAAAGTACATCATCAACCGCACCTATTTCACGCAGGTGCTGAAAGACATCGTGCCCAATGCCGATCCGTTGTATGTCGACATTGATACACATCCGGAACACCTGGATGCCATCACCGAAACGGAAGAGGCATTCGTTGCTCGCCGCAACAAGTTCCTGAACCACCTGATGGCGCGTTTCGCAGAACAATTCACCGACTACGCTACGCTTACTTACCGCCTGGCCGGACTGGAAGGAGGGCGAGACCTGTTGCAGGATAAGCTGACGTTTCTTAATCACTATCCCGAGATCAGTGCCGGTCGCCATACCGCCTTCAACTACCGTGAACCTTGCAAACTCTGGCACATCGAAAACAAATCGGGACTGGAGAAACGTGCGGCGCTTACGGTAGGTGTAGACGACCGTTTTGCCAGCGAACTCCAGTTCAGCGCACCATTCGAGATCACCACCAATGGTTCCAACTACGGCTTCACCATCGGAAGTCCGGTGCTGATGACAGCCCCCACCGCATACCCGTTTTCAGACAGGGATGCAGCTGCCCTGGCCCTGGAAGAAGTGCTGATCAACGGCGTGGTGAAAGAGCGTTATGAAATTTCCGGAAGCCCGGGCGCCATCTCCTTCACCCTGTCTTGCGATGAAGGGGTGATCGCGAAAAGCAAGAAAACCGATTATGCGGATGTTGCGGCAGCGGAAGCTGACATCGCTGCAGCCATGGCTGTGATTGAAAACGAGTTTTATTTCAACCCCGAGTCGAACCGCAACAACCTCACCGCACCGGTAGACAACTATTTTGAAGTGGACATCACCGTGGATATGGTGCCCACCATTCCCACATATACCATCTCTTATAAACTGCATAGCGAAGCTTTCTCAACCGACCCCGGTGATGTAATCATGACCGGCACCTACGAAGGTGAAGCGGAAGAAGGCATGACGCAACTGGAAGTGGAGAACGTAGCACAGGAGCGTGCTGTTGATTTTATCTGGGATGTGGTGAGCAACGGTGTGCTGGCTGACCAGTATTCCTTCGACCCACCCGAAACACCCTTCACCTCACCTTATCGCCTGCTGCTGACCGGACGCCTCGGCGGAGAACTCGGAGCCAGCGAGGAATTTGATTTCAACGATGCCGCCGCAGATGCCTTCAATGCACTTACCACACAGGAAGTGTTGATTGCAGGTGCAGGTGCAAACGACGGGCTTCATGCGTTTACATCCGCATCAGCGGATGGACCCTACGTGCACCTGCAAATGCCGGCGGCTATGCCGGCTACCACAACCGGTGGTATCCTCACCTACACCGATGCCATTGCCTTTACCGCAGACACCGGCAACAACGCCTTTGTGATAAGCGGAGATTATACCACCGTACTCTACAATGTGGATGAGGTTACCATCGATGGCTCCGGATACAACAACGGAACATACCAGATTAGGGAGGTTGCATTCGACGGAACCGATACCACCATTACCGTGAAGGAAACGTTGGGTTCGTCCAACAGCGACGGTACCCTTTCTTACCCGAAAGCATTCAATATCTATAAGATCACCGGATCGAAGGTGACGGTGTACGGCGGATTGGACGGCAAGGCGTTGCAAGACCTCGTTGACTTTTTTAAGAAGGTGTTTTTCAGCAACGAAGGATTCCACCTGGTGGAACACATCCTGCTTCGCCCGAAAGTACACGGTTGGCATTTCATCCCGCTGACCGACGAAACACTCATTGAAGGACTGGCCGTTGAAGGTGTGGCCTTCTTTGAAAGGATCCGCCCGATCCTGTCGTGCGTGAAATCCACCAAGATATTCAGGGTGGCCGGCGATGCGACAAATGAAATCATGGCCGGGCTTACCATCCAGGTGACCGGCATGGGCGATAACGACGACGGTTATACCGTAACGTCAGCCACATATGTACCCGGCGACGACCTCACCGAAGTGAAGGTGAGCCAGAGCGTGGAAGAAACCATCACCGAACCCAAGGGCAACATGAGTTATCATGTGACCCTGCCCGTGGATCATGTAGTTGCTGCCGAACATAAGGTGGTACTTACAGGTGAAACAACAATGGATGCAGGTACGGTGCTGCATATCACCGGTTCATCGGATGCAAACAACGATGGCAAGTTCGAAGTGACTACCACCAACATCTCCGGAACAGATACCGAAGTGGTGCTGGCTTCCAAAGAAGGTTTCGTGGAAGACAGGCTGCTGCCTGTGAACCTGGATGCCGACTGCATCTTCTGCCAACTGGAAAATCCGTATACCTACATCGCCAGTGTTATCCTCCCTTACTGGCAGGGAAGGTTTACCAATGCCGACTTCCGTAAATTCTTCGAACGCAAGATCCGCCTCGAGGCACCGGCACACATATTCCTTACCATTTGTTGGGTGAGCAACGCCCACATGGCCGAATTTGAAGAAATGTATAAACGGTGGTTGCTGGAGAATGCCAGGGATGTGAAAGATCCCGTGCAACTCTCCATCGCGCTGAACAACCTCATTGATATCATGAGCCGCATACGCAACGTGTACCCTGTAGGCAGGCTGCACGACTGTGAGGAATCGGCCACCACCGAGAACTCGATCATACTGAACAACTCCATTTTGGGAAATGCATAAATAACGCAACCATGGCTGCAACAAATTACAATGCCTATCCGATCTTCGAAAAGAACCAGGTGCTCACCAACACCCAGCTCAACCAGCTGGTGTCCTACCTTGAGGAACAAGGCCGACTCACCCGCTCAAGCCTGATCGGAATCGGGATCGTGTGCGGACTCGAACTCAAGTTCGTGCCGGAGGCGGATGCCGAAACAGGTGTGGATACCCTTTACATCTCCGAAGGTGTGGGCATATCATCCGAAGGCTTTCTCATTAGCTTTTGCGGGTGCCCCATCACCAAGTACAGGAACTTCGTGCTGAATCCTTATGTGGATTATCCGGCATTCCAGAACCCTGCCACCAAGCAGCAGGACATCGTGATTCAGGAACTCCTGACCGATGATTTTGAGAATGACGGCAGCGAGGAGCCCATCGAACAAATGGATGCGGAGATTCTCAAGGACAAAGTGGTTGTTTTGTTCCTGGAGTGTTACGACAAAGACCTGAAGTCGTGCCTCAGTAAAAGCTGCGACGACATCGGTATCGAACGCAGGTTCACGCTGCGCAAGCTGCTGATCAGCAAAACCGACATTGAAAACAAGGTGCTTGTAAGGAACGGGAATGAAGAAACTTTGCTGTTTCCCGAGCGCTATGCCTTGCCGGATGTGGCCGTTAAGATGCCGCTTTTCAGTCCGCCCGTTACCGATTTCAATACTTTCGGAAAAGTAGCCGGTCAGTATGGAAATATCCTGTTTGCCGCAACCTCCGATCCGGTGACCGCGGTGCTGACGGCATTGAAAGACGCATACCATGCATACCAACCGGTTTTGCAGGATGCATTCTCCACAAACCCTTTCAATGATCCGGTGACCCAGGTGACCGCCTGGAAAGCATTGTTCGACGGAAGCGGAGATGCCACCAAATACATGGGTATTCAATACTACTATGACTTTGTGAAAGACCTGATGCTGACGTATGACGAGTTCAGGCGGGTATCTTTCGATCTGTTGACAAAATGTTGCCCGGATAACAAACGGTTTCCGAAACACCTGCTTTTGGGTGAAGTCATCGAATCATGCACGCCAAGTGAATACCGTCAGCAATTTATTCAAACACCCGTGTACAACGCGGAAGGAAAATTGTTGAAGGAAACCATATCCCTCTTTTCCAAAGCCGCCAAGATGGTAACGGAGTTCAACACCAAGCGTGTGAACAGCGTGGAAAGCTACGGGCCGCTTAAGATCAAGATCACCCCCAGCCACGAGAAGATATCTCACCTGTCCGTGCGGGCCATGCCTTACTATTTCAATGTGAAGAAGAAAGGAACACAAGGTACGTTGGAAGAATTGTGGAGCTACGAAATCAGACGCAAGTGCAAGGTGGGTGGCGGATTGCTCGGCTATGAGAACAACTTCGATGACCTGTCAGGCGGGCCGGCTGTGGATACCCCCGTTAGCAAACCGTTGGCTTTCGACCGGGATGCATTTGATTTCTTCAGGGTTGAAGGTGGGCTGGGTAAGCCGGCGGATGAAGTGCTGAACACCGTTGAAGAGAAAATTTATAAGTACAACATTCCCATGGACGTGATCGGCGTGCGTGTTAACGAAGCAACCCTGCCCGTTATCACCGATGCGCTCAAGGATGGCGTGGTGGATTACAACAAGGGTTTCCACGACCTGCATGAAGACTACGTTACATTCCGCTACCAGATTGCGGATATGTTCAAAACCGCGCTCGGCGCATGGGACCTGTTCCAGCGCATTGAGAAAATGCTGCAGGAGACTGACCCGGATTACAAAGATCCGATCCCGGAAGAAGTGCGTAAGATCATCGAGGAAGTGTACAAAGGCATCGTGGAGTTCCTGTGCCGCACACTCCCTCCGTGCCTGCCGGATTTTGCCAAGAATTTCGAAGAACTGAAAGATCGCTACGCCGATGCCATTGTATATGTAACCGACAAGGTGTTCGAACACCTTGAACTGGATGCCGTGGATGAAACTGCAAACGATGTGAATGAAAAGACCGGTCTCAACCTGGCCCAGGATGTGATTGCAGAAGCGACACGACTGGTATGGCAGATCTTTGATAATTTCTTCTACAACCGCTTGCACCGCATCTATTATGCCTTCCGCAGAAGGGAGTATTACCTTGCGTTGCAGTTTAACAAGCACAGCTACACGTTCGCTGAATACGTGGCCAAACATCCGGGCATCGCGCACATGGCAGGTGCACCCACCGGAGGAACATACATTGTGCTGTACGGAAACTTCCTGGGAATGAGCCAGCGTGTGCTGGCGGATTTCGCCCTGCCTTACCGCTGTTGCGGAGAAGAGCATGCCATTCCGGTATGCGACGATGAACAGGCCAGGGCCAACATACAGGTGGCGCCCTATGCGCGTCCCGACTACGGCTATACCTTCCGCAATACATCCATTGAAATGGACCTGGTCCTCAACGACCATGAACTGTATGACCTCGAAAAAGAATACTGTGCGGAGGATGTGAAGTCGACCTACAACCTGCGTGTGGTGCGCGTAGAACCCATGGACAAGAACGGTTTCGTGGAAATATTGGAAGATGAACGCCACATCCGTTTCACCCCTGAGGAAGGATTCACAGGTATTGCCAAGTTCAGGTATACACTTGAAAAGATCAGCAACAAACTCACAGACGAAGGCATCGTCACCATCCTGGTGCGCAACCAGTGTGTGAAGCTGGTTGATTTCGACTTCACCATGCGTGCGGAAGATACCGTGGTAGCCAGCCTGGAAAACTTCCCCGGCTATTTGTTCAATGATCCGGATGTAGACCAGAACCTGCTGGAAATCGGTAACAAGGGAGAAGTCATGACCATTACACTGCTCCAGGATATTCAGGATTCGTATTCATTCAAGTATTCGGCAACCGGGCAGGAGAACAACGGCTGCGGCACCATCACCATTCACCCGGCCGCCAACAACGGTCCGGTTATCGACAACCAGGAAATCCTCACCGAACCGGTGGCGGAACAAGGCGCCATTATCGGTACCGTGGTGGCATTCGATCCCGACAACGAGCCGTTGACCTACGTGTTTGAAAGCGGGGCCACGGATATTTATAACATCGATCCGGAAAGCGGAGAGGTACGGGTGATCAACCCCGATGCCATGAAGCAGGGTGTTTACCAGATGGGCGTACGTGTGACGGATCCATTCGGATTGTTCGATACGGCCATACTGACCATACGCGTTGTGCTCCAAAATGAAGCCCCGCAGATCCAGGATCAATCCTTTGATGTGCTTATTACGGCCCAACCGGGAACGGTCGTTAACACAGTGGAGGCGTTCGATCCTGACGGTGATCCGCTGACCTTCAGCATCGCTGCTGGCAACATCGGCAATGCATTCAAGATTGGTGCCTCCACAGGACAATTGGTGGTGGCAAGCAACAGCAACTTCGGTAATATCCAGCAGTTCGTGCTTACCATCCGTGTGGCCGATACCAAAGGCGCCGCGGCAACGGGCAACGTGATCGTTAACATCATCCGCACCAACCAACCGCCGACCGTGACGTTGGTTGAACCGAAAGCAGGAACCATTTTTGCAGCCGGAGCACCGATCAATGCCGTGTTCCAGGCAGCAGACAATAGCAAGGTGGTTAGGGTGGATGTGTTCCTGAACGGACAACTGGTAGGGGCAACAACGGAAGATAAGAAGTATGTATTCACCCTGCCCGACCTGAATCCGGGATCCTATACCCTGGCCGGTCGCGCCGTTGACGATGAAGGTGCAACGGCTTCCACGCCGCTGGTGAATTTCGAGGTGCAAAAGGCGAACCTCAATTTCGTGAATGATAACCTCGACCTGCTGACAGCGGAAGAACTCAACCTGTTGCTGGAAACACGCAAAGTGAAAACCGCAGCCACCGATACCCGTGGCAGCCTCCAGACCAAACTCAAGTCAAGCATATCAACCACACCCTTGACCAGAACGGAACTGACTTCGCTCAGCGACGCAACGATCAGGGAACTTGCAACACGGGCCGGATTGGATTCCTCAGCCAAAAAGACCGTGTTGATTGACCAACTGCTTAGCTTATAAACCCAGTAACCCAGTGAAACCCTATGCCGGAATATCCCCACATGATCAAAACACAGCGGCTCGACCTCACCCTCCGTGTGGACAGCCGGCTGGCGCCCGGCGTCCAGAATACGATTGGAGAAATATATAAGTCACAGGTGATCCCCGTGCTGAACAAAGTCATGGACCAGTTCAGCAGACCCGGTGAGATCATTCGGATGGAACGCCTTGAACTGGATCTGAACCAGCTCAACGCTGACATACTCAGTGAAGACTTCCCGCGCAAGGTGGAAGCGGCGCTCAGGAAAGCCTTGGGTGACATCATTCCGGAAGCACGTTTGAAGCATGTCGGAAAGGTGTCGTCTTCATCCGGAAGTGTTGATCAACATGAGGTGCGGGTGGCGCAAATGGCGGGCTCCGACATCGAGGCCCTGGCCTATTTCCTTTACACTGGTCAATGGCCCTGGTACATCACATCGGCACAACGCCCGTCAGATTTCAATGCCTGGCTGAGAGAGCGCCTGATCAACAATCCCACCGGTTTTGTGCCCGTACTGAAGGATGCACTGCAGGATCCGAAAGCCATGCGCCGATGTATTTATCAGTGTACACCCGACCTGATGATGAACATCTGCCAGGTGCTGGCAATGATGATGCCCGGTGTGTCTGCCTCCGCGGCAGGCGCATGGAGCCGCATCTTTCACGCACTCGAAACGCAACTGGTGACGCACAAGGCTTTTTCAAAGATCAGCCGTACCCGTTTGCATTATACCGTGTGGCATCCTGTGGTGAAATTATTCATTCCCGGACAGGCTTCACTGCGAAGCAATGCTGCCGCTTATGATGCATTGCGAAAGATCCTCGTGGGGCTGCAAGCATACCTGTTGCCCACTTCAGTTGCCATGACATCCAGAAAAAATCCATGGGAGAAAACACTTTGGATGGCCGTGGAAGCAGACCTGGCCAATGCATCGGCGGATGTACTGAAAGGAAGAAAGGATGACCTCAGGCGGGTTGTGGCCGAGCAGTTGATGACAAGGGGGTATACCGATGCAGCAGGCCTGAAGCCAGCACGTAAACCGGGAACCACAGAGCGTCTTGCCGACCATGAGGTTCAAAATAGCATGGATTTTTCCGGTGAGAAAAATGAAACGCCGGGAGATAAGAAAAACGATCCGCATTCAACTAGCGAAAAGGAAGACAGCCTGCCCGGAGAAGATGCAAGACCTGATGGAAAAGAAAAACGTACAAACGCGAATAAGGTACAGAAAGAACTGGCGGAACTGGCCAGCAAGCGGGTCGCGGAAGAGAAGGTGGATCAGGAATTACCTGCACGCAGACCCATCGTGCCGGATGAAGTGGAAGAAGCACCCGTCTCCAATGCCGGCCTCATCCTTTTTCATCCGTTCATCGTTCACCTGATGGAAGGCCTTGGTCTGGCGGAGAACAAAAAGTTTATTCATGATGAAGCCCGCGAACAAGCGGTGCACATCTTGCAATACCTGGCAACCGGTGAAACGGTTTTCAGCGAAGATGACATGGTGCTGAACAAATTGCTTTGCGGCATGCACCTCGAAGATCCCGTGCCTACCCGGGCGGATCTCGGTAAGGATGTGATGGAAGAATGTGATGCGCTGATACAGCACGTCGTTGACCAATGGTCGGTGCTCAAGAATGCGTCGGCAGATTCTGTCAGACAAACATTCGTGCGCCGCGAAGGACTGCTATCCAAAGAAGGATTCGGCGGCGGATGGAAACTCGTGGTTGAACGCAACACGTTCGACATCTTGCTGGACCGCCTGCCATGGGGTATCTCCATGGTGAAGATGCCGTGGAATGATTTCATACTGAATGTGGAATGGTAACAACGGAGGCACTTACATACAATGCACGCGACATCCAGTCGGAACTGAACTGGTTCAGGGAGGTACTACGGACACGCTCCACCCTTAACGCCGGCAAGGAATGCGCCTATGCCGATGTGTTCGAAGTGCCGGCGCCGGTGATGAACGGAAGTCCGTCTGCCTACAACGATTTTGTGAAGAACCACAACTTCGGCTTTGCAGAACGCTTCATGCTGATGCTGGCCCTGGTGCCGCACATACGACCGGAAATGCTGGACATGTTTCTCGTACGCAACGAACAAACACAACAGGTGTACACCGAGTTCGGCGGCAAACGCGGGAAATACCACAACGGCTTCCTGCCCACCGCAGAGACCGCCATGTTCATCCTTGCCGGTAATGACCTGGAGAAACGATTCGCATTGCTCCACCTGTTCTCTTCCAACCACGTGTTTTTCCGGCACAACATCCTGCAACTGGAAGAGGTAACCGACGGAGAACCCGTCACCAACGGCGCCCTGGTACTGGCCCAGGATATCCTGGATATGTTCACCACCGGCAAAGTTCAACGTCCGAAATACAGCGGCGAATTCCCCGCGCAACAACTGTCTACCAGTATGGACTGGGAAGACCTGGTGCTCAATCCGGGTACGTTGAAACAATACCAGGAGATTGAGATATGGCTGCAGCATGAACATAAACTCATGCGCGAGTGGGGCATGGAACGCAAACTCAAACCGGGCTACAAGTCGCTGTTCTTCGGACCTCCGGGTACAGGCAAAACGCTCACCGCCGCCCTGCTCGGAAAGAAAACCGGAAGGGACGTGTTCAAGATCGACCTGTCCAGGCTCGTATCCAAATACATCGGTGAAACAGAAAAGAACCTGTCGAAGGTGTTCAACAAAGCGGAACACAAAGACTGGATCCTCTTCTTCGATGAAGCGGATTCGCTGTTCAGCAAACGCACCGGCATCAACGATGCGCACGACCGCTATGCCAACCAGGAGGTGTCGTACCTCCTGCAGCGAATGGAAGAATACAACGGATTGATCATCCTGGCGACCAACCTCAAGAGCAATGTGGACGACGCATTTCTCCGGCGCTTTCAATCCATCATCCACTTTCCCATGCCCACCGCCCCGGAACGACTCGAGATATGGCGGAAGGGATTCAGCGAGCACGTGGAGCTCGACGCCAAAGTGGACCTGAAAGACATTGCCTCCAAATACGAATTGTCGGGAGGACCCATCATGAACGTCATCCAGTACGCGTGCCTGATGGCCCTGAACCGTGACAGCAATCTGATTACACAAAAAGACATCATGGACGGAATCAGGAAGGAGTTTGGTAAGTCGGGACGAACGGCCTGATCCGCCTGAAAACCCTTAAAGCAACAAGCAATGGGGACCCAAACATACACAACCGGAAACCGGGGTGAAACCAACCCCGCCCGGACGTTTCAGGCAAAACTGGAGATAGGACAACCCGGCGACCGCTATGAGCGCGAAGCCGATGCCGTCGCCGATAACGTGGTGAGAGGCGGTGCACTATCCATCTCTTCAGGAACGCCTCCTGCTCCCCCGGTACAAAGGAAAGGGGAAGAAGAAGAACCGATGCAGATGAAAGTGCAGCGGAAAGGTGAGGAGGAAGAAGAGATGCTGCAGGCCAAGTGTGCAGCATGCGCCGAAGAAGAATCCATGCAGATGCAGGTGCAACGCAAAGGTGAAGAAGAGGAAGAATCCATGCAAATGCAGGTGCAAAGAAAAGGTGCGGATGAAGAGGAAATGCTGCAACCCAAATGTGCGGCATGTGCAGCAGAAGAGCAAATGCAACCCGCCATCATGCGGGCTGAAAACGGAACCGCACATACATCGCCCGCCGTTACATCACAGATCGCATCCACCCGCGGAAAAGGACAAGCCCTGCCCACCGGCGTACAGCAACAGTTCGGAGGGAAAATGGGTGCCGACTTCAGCGGTGTGAACATCCACACCGACTCCACCGCGGTGCAACTGAGCAAGTCGCTCGGGGCACATGCCTTTACCGTGGGCAACGACATTTATTTCAACAGCGGAAAATATGACACCGCATCCAGGGGAGGACAACACCTCCTTGCGCACGAACTCACGCATACAATCCAGCAGGGCGGAAGCAAACAACCCGGCGTGATGCAAAAGACCCGGGTGCAGCGACAAACCACCCCACCGCATCCGGTGAATACCTATAACGATTGTACCGCCGGACAGGAGGCGCAGATCCAGGGTGCATTCAATGATGCCATCGGGCATGTGAACAGGGCTACGGCCGCACTGGCCAACGCCTATGCCACACACCCGCGGTTGCCGAACATCGTGTCGAACGGACTCAACACACATTTCCATACGACCGACAAGGATGACATCATGACCATCTACCGCCGGTTCCGCGACATCCAGAATGCCATGCAGCGCGGCATCAATTTCGAATGCGAAACTTCATGCGACCCGGGTGTGGGAGGTTATGTATGGCAGTTCCTGTTCTGGCAGGTAGGTCGCGTACACGTGTGCTTCAACCTGTTTACCAACTCCGGCGCATCCACACGGAAGGCGATCGTGATCCATGAGATTGCGCACAGGCACGCCGGTGTGGACGACAAGGCCTATGTATGGCAACCCAACTATCCAACGCTGAGTGCGAAAGACGCCATGAACAACGCAGACAGCTATGCACATTTCGCGCTTTTGTTTTAACCGATGATCACCCAAACACTCATATTGGCAATGATGTCCCTTCTCAAACCGATCGGTGCCAACTCCGTTCCAACCACACCCATGCAAGCCGTGGAAGGAGATCTGTATCAAAACAGCGACCTGGTAACGGAACACGGTGAAATCACCCGGTGCTACCTGGAAAAAGGAACGCACCACATCATCCAGTTTTCGACCGTGTCATCCGGCAACCCGTTCCGCACCGATTCCAAATCTTCGGAGACATTGCTGATCAGTCTGGAGGAATTTCCTGAAGAAGGAAAACAATTGAAACTGCCTGCTGAAGGAGTGGATGTGTGCTTCCTGTCCGGTGCGCAACTGGTCCTGTTCAAGGCCTTCAAGGCCGCAGGTTACCTAAGGTTTGATCACGTAGACCGCAACGCCGGTATCATAGATGGTGAGCTGGAACTCACCCTGAAAAACGAACTCGACATGAAAGACGTCGAAAAAGAAAAACGCATCCATGAAAAGTTTACCCTCATTGTTAAATAAAAGTAGTTTGTGGTTTGTAGTTTCTGCTTGATATCCGTAAATGTCTGATATATCTCCAACTACAAACCTCAAAACAGAAACCACAAACTTTGAAACCGTGATCCGGGAAACAGATACAAAACTGAAGTATGTTGCCGACTGGAAAGAACACTTTCCCGACCTGCAACACATCATGCTGGCCGGTACCAATTTCTCCGGTATGAAGCTGGCGGGTTGCAACTTCAGTTATGCCGTACTGTCCGGATCCAACTTTGAAGGGGCCGACCTGGAACGGGCGGTCTTCACCCATTGCATCCTCACCGATGCCAACTTCTCGAAGGCCAACCTGAAACATGCCGACTTCACCGGTGCCCATCTCGTGCGTGCGAATTTCCTGGAGAGCTGCATGGTGCATTGCAATTTCACCGATGCCAACATGGAGTCGGTCAGCTACCCATTCAACTGCAACGGCTTTCAAGGGGTCAGGCACAGCATGAACAACGTGCAGAATTTCCTGACGCTTTTCAAGCTGCTGAAAGGCGTAGACCCCGACCTGATGAAAGCCATTGCTCCGTGGTTCAATGAACAACTCGATCTTCCTGACGGGTTCAAGAAAAATTCAGAAAATCAATCACCCTGAACGTACAGCTATGTTTGCTCCTAAGACAAATGACAATGCCCGAAACAACAGGGGGGCGGTACAAACCAAACTCAAGATCGGTGAGAAGGATGACAAGTATGAACGTGAAGCCGATGCCGTAGCTGACCGTGTAGTCAGTGGTGCGCCTGTTCAAATGGGGTCTTCGGGAAACAATCCAAACCCGGTGCAACGCAAGGGTGAAGAGGAAGAGGAGTCCATGCAAATGCAGGTGCAGCGGAAGGGGGAAGAGGAAGAAGAAATGCTGCAAGCCAAGTGTGCTGCGTGTGCCGAGGAAGATAAAATGCAGATGCAGGTGCAACGCAAGGGCGAAGAAGAAGAGGAGTCCATGCAAATGAAAGTGCAGCGAAAGGGTGAGGACGAGGAGGAAATGCTTCAACCCAAATGTGCGGCATGCGCCGAAGAAGATAAAATGGAACCTGCCATCCACCGCGCACCGGATGGCACCCAGACTGCATCCGCTGGTGTAGCAGACCAGATTTCTGCTACCCGCGGCGGCGGTCGCTCCATGGACCAAACCACGCACCGCGAAATGAGTACGAAGATGGGTGCCGATTTCAATGGGGTTCGCATCCATACAGATCAGAAGGCGGCCGGCCTCAGTCAGCAACTGGGAGCACGCGCCTTTACCGTGGGCAACGATATCTATTTCAACCAAGGACAATACAACCCCGCATCCCACCAGGGAAAACATCTGCTCGCCCACGAGCTCACACATACCATTCAGCAGAAAGGACTGCAACGGAAACGCATCCAGAAATCGGATTTTGATGTGGACGGCCTACCGCCGAACGCGGCCTCGTTTCCCCATAGGATTTTCTTCACCCGCGGTGGCACCACCATCCCTGCATCTGAAATAGCAAAGCTGGCGGCCTTCTCAGGATCAGCCGCGGCACTTACGCTGAAAGGTACCTCCAGTGAAGAAGGATCCGATGCCGCCAACACCACGGTCATCAATGCCCGTTTGACGGCGGTTGAAAACGAACTCAACACCCAGGGCTACACCGGTACCGCCACCCGCGTGGTGGATGTGGCCGCCGGCGCAGGTAACATCGAGTACCAGCGCATGCGGTCGGTGGAAATCATTCCACCCGGAGGTTCATCTACCACACCGCCTGCCGTGGCCGTGGTGCCATGTACCGATCCGCTCGCCGGCGGAGCCAACTACCCGTCCAGATGGACCGACGCAGAAACCGAAGCACAACGCCTCATCACCGATGGCCAGGCAAAGCTGACCGCCGCCACACGCGCTGCCGATACCGATGCCGCGCTCACCCGCTTCTTCGGCAGCAGCACCGATGCCAAGGCCGCCGAGGTGAATACCAAGCTCACCAACATCAGCGCGCAGATCACGCAATACCTGGATCCTGCCAACCACCAATGCGTGAACCAGTGCAGCAACACCATCGCCAGCAACGTAGGTACGGGCGCTTCTGCCATGCTCACCCTGTGTCCGACATTCTTTTCCGATACCCTGAATGAAAGGGCAACCACCACCGTGCATGAAGCCGTTCACGGTACGCCTTCCATCAATGGAGATGACACCGCCTATGCGCACCACCGACTGATCGAGTTCCTGTCGCCCACGGATTCAATCCAAAACCCGGATTCCTACAAGTTGTTCCTGATGACCCTCGACGGACAAACGCCATCCGTGGGACCATCATCCCCCGACGTGGCAAACGGCATGTCAGCCGCAGAAGAGCATACGGCCAAAAAAGCACTGGCATGGCTGGAAATGTACCTGACCGGTACATATCTGCAACTCGATACTTTGTATGAAAGGTTGAATGGCCATCGTGTAGCCGGTACCGCCACCTGGCCCGCGGGATTCTACCGCAACATGATGACCAAGGCGGCGCCCCATTTCGGACTCACCGCACCTCCGGCCGTGTCTCCCAACGAGAACGACCAGGTGAGGCTGGCCGCCGTGTTCCATCGCTACCGTACCATGAGAAATGTGTTCTGGAGTCCGGTCACCATCACCAAAGGTGCAACCAACAGCTGGACCGCCGGACCGGGTAACTCCGTGGAAGTGGATGCCGCTTTCTTCGGATTGAGTTCCATGGACCAGGTGCAGAAATTAATGGAACTGATGGTGCACGCTACGCCTGATATCAGTGGATCACTTGAACCGCATTATCTTACCTTTATGGAAGAGGTCAGGGTATTGTTGGGATCACCTTCACCTCCTTGATGCATATGGCGGCGAAATGTATATACGGACTATCCATCCTGCTTTGCCTGCTGCTCGGTTGCAGCAGTAAGATGAATGAAATGAACATAGCGAAGAAAACAGTTTACCGGAAAAATCTGGAGATGAAAGATGCGACAGCATACCGGGAAAGCGTGACGGCCTACGACAGGAACGGTCATGTAGTGAAAGAACAGTTGTTTGATCCTGCAGGATCCGTTATCCGCACCGTGGAATACACATACAACGGAGAGCAGTGCGCAAAGGAAGTGCACAGCGACGCAGGTGGTACGCAATTGCTGACGAAGGACTACACGTATACCGGCGGCAAACTGGAGCGGGTGGTAGTGAAGGGAAAGCAGTCGTCTGAATTGGACTATTCCTATGATGATGCGGGAGGACAGGATGAGTTCATGAAAATAGACGGACAGCAAAAACATCAGAAACACCGTGACAGCAACGGAAAGATTTTATGGGAGGTAAACCTGATGGACGGCGACCGTACCGAATACGCTTATGATGAAAACGGAAACCTCACCCAGATCAGGGAGGAACACAAGGAAGGTCACACCACCATCAGGTACCGCAATGAGTACGATGCGGAAGGAAACCTGGCAAAGGTGTACATGAACCAGATACTGGCATCAGCATTTGTTTATGAAAACGGACGGGTGGTGAAGGAGATCGTTTACGCACCCGATGGAAGCCCGGAAGTGGAAATGACATTTGAATATGAATTGTATTAACCAACCGGACAACCGACATGAAAAATACCTCCGTACATCCGTGGCAGGAAGAAATGCCACCTAATTGCAGGTAGTGAGTGCAACACAAGCCATATCCGGAAGCAAGGCCAACGCCCGTTCCGTTCTTCCTTTAACGGGAGGAGAGGCGGTGAGAAGCGATGCCATGCAGGCCGCTGCAACCGGAACACTGCACATGCACCCGTTGAAAAAAACACCCCCGGATGCCATGGAACCACGCATCGTGCAACCACCTTCCTCCATGCACGTGATGCGCGATATGAGTCCGCGCGGTGAAATGGCCGCCGTCGTTCAACGCCAGGAAACCGGCGGAAGCGCCCCAGCCGCGTCTGCCCGTTTCCGCCATTGCGACAGTGACCAGGAAGCCATGATCCGAAGCCATCAGCCCCACGCAGTGGAATGGGTCCGGCGAACCATCCGGAGTATCGACGGGTTCCTGGCAGGAAGAACGTCGCATGCGGATCAAAGCCGCTTGCTCCAGGCCTACTACCGGAACTTCGATGTGGCCCGGATCCTGTCGGGAGCACCTTTGACCGCCACCGACCTGCGCACGGCGATGGATCACCTTCGCACATTGCGCACCAATTACGAACAGATACTGGCCGGACTGCAACGCATCGATTATGCATGCTTTGCCATGTGCCCGGAAAATGAATATGCCGCCCACTCCGTATATGATGTGGAGGATGAATCCGGTATCACCCTAACCATCCCCAGGGACTACATCAGGCTATGCCCACTTTGGTTTCATGCCGATGACTTTTTCATCCGTGTGTCGGTCCTTATCCATGAAGTGGTACACCGCGACCTCATGTACCGCACGGATGTCTACGAGTGGCAGCCGGCTTATCATTCCATGGGATGGTCAACGGGCAGCGTGAACGCAGATTCATATGCCGTTTTCGCACGCATGATGTATCATTTCGGAAGAGATGACATGGGTCCCAACAGTCGATAAAAACAAATGCTCTGTATATGAAAAAGTGCAAACAAAAATCTTCATCCGACCGGTCATCACGCCGATCTCCTCACAGGGGAGGCCACTCCGGAATGACGCCTTTGCAAACTTCCGAGCCGATGACACCCATGCCCGGCCGATCATCCGCCCCCATGAACCTGTCCAACACTTCGGGGCAGGAAAACCTGCAGGGTGATGGCGGCGGTTCCGGAGGTGGCGGTTCCGCATCCACGTCCAGGTGCGATCAAACAGCCATCACCAATGCGCGGCGCCAGGCTTTCTTCCGGGTACAGAATGTGCATTTCCAGCTAGCCGGTGTGCACCCTACACTCGGCTACCAACAACAGCAGCACGCCATGCGTGAGGCGAGAAGACTGGTGTCGCCGCGCATCCGCAACGTGACGGCCGTACAAGACCTGATCAGCAACATGATGACGGTCCTGTCTTCCGACCGTGTCATCGAATGCGGCCCGGAGATCGACAACTGCAGCGTGTGGAACGGATACGTGCAAGGCAACCGCGTGCCCATTCACCTCTGTGATTCATTCTTCGATCTGGATTTTGAAGGACAGGTGCGCACACTCATTCATGAATCTGCACATGCCGCCGGCATCGGAGATCCCGGGTCGGAATTGTACCTCCCCATTTTCGACTGTGACTCGAATGCAAACGACTACAACTCGGCCGATGCATGGGCCCACTATGTGCACTGCCTCTCCGGTCAGGCAGCTGACCAACCCGAAACAGTAGAAGGTAACTAACCATGTCAAACCTGGCGCCGGCGATTGACCCTAATCTGACCACCTCCCGCCATCCGGGAAGGGATGAAGACAGGGATACAACCAGCGCCGGTCCGGAAGTCAGCACCGCCCCGAGGCAAACAACGGATGTAAATCCCAACGCCATGTCGCCCCTGAGCCGTCAGGGGCAGCCACTGATGGCGCCCAGAACGGACAGCCGGCAGGTGACCCTTACGCCGAATCGTCCTTCCGGCATCGACATGCGTACGACCGACCGTGATCCCAACGAGGAAACAACGGATCAGGACACGGCGCCGGAAACCATCCACTCCCGCGAAATGGGAGGTGCGGCCGGCGATGACGGAGATAACCGCTCCAACCAACCGGGTGAAGTAACTGCATCAGTGCCTGATACCCCACCCGTACATACGAATCAAAGTACCGCACCTGCTATGGCCGGTGCCGGTCAGAACATAGCGTCCGGACCCACCCAATCGCCGGAAAAAACGCCATCACCCAAAGACGCAGTTGGCAACGCAGCAAGTGGTGCGCAAGGAGGAGGGCCCTTGGCACCTGGTGCTGGCGGACCCTCCGGCGAGGGTGGTGGTAAAGCGCCGGAGTCCGTACCCGATCAACCCCTGGATACCGGCGACTCGTCCTCCATGATCGCGTCCATCACCTCCATGGATGCGGTGAGCTTCGCCAACAACATGCAGAAGGCCTCGGCAGCAGCACAACGTTTGCAGGGTGAAGAAAAGAAAGCCCAGCAGGATGGCCTGCCTGAGATCGAACAACCCACCGGTGTTCCCACCAAAAAGCAAAAGCAACAGGCGGAAACACAACTGAAAAAAGACCAGGCGCCCGAGCTCAACCCGGAAGGAAATGCAGATGGAAAGAAGATTGAAACCACCCATGAGAATCCGTCGGGCCCCGTTCCCGGCAGCCATGCGCCTCATTTCTCCGAACCCACCGCGTCACAGAACGAAGACGAAGGCAGCTGGTGGAGCCGCCTCATCAACCGCATCAAATCCTACCTGCGTTCACTGCCCGAAGGCGATAGCGGCGTAAGCACCTCGGCCGGAGATCGGCCCAAGGTGGATCTGTCCGGACAGGCAGATCCGTCGCAGAATGAAACCCATCAACGCACGGCGGAAAAGAAGGTGGATGATAACCAGGCCGATGCGGATATGGAAACCACAAAGGATTTCGGTGAGAAGGATGTATATCCCGACATGGAAACAGAAACCATGCGCCCCAAAACAGAGATCATGGGACTGGAACCCAGGGAAGGGAAAGAGCTGGGAAAAAGGGATATCACGGCCGACGTTCGCACCTCGCTGAACGCCAACATGCAGTCGCGCATGGATGAAGCCGTAGCGCCCAAGAAGGACGAATTCCAGCAGGCAAAGGATACCTACGAAACCGATAGCGCAAAGGAAAAGGAAGACGGACTGGCAAAGATCGATGAAGAAACCGCCCGCGTGAAATCCGAACAGGAGGGTCATCAGGCAGGCGCTGCCAAACAGGTGGAAGAAGAACGCTCCGGATGGAAAAAGGAAAACGAAGAGATAAAGAAGAGGTACGACAAACAATCAACGGAGAAGAAAAAAGAAATTGATGGGAAGATTGACAAGGAAGTAAAGACCAGCGAACAGGAAACGGACAAAAAACTGAACGAGGCGGAAACCCAGGCCAAACAGGAAAAGAAGAAAGCCGAGGATGAAGCCAAGCGCAAAAAACGTGAAGCCGAAAACCGGCCGCGTAGTTTCTGGGACAGGGTGAAAGGCGCCATCTCAGATTTCTTCGACAAGATCAGGAGCGCCATCAACGCCATATTCGATGGCTTGCGCAAACTCGTGAAGGGCATCATCGAGCTGGCCAAAAAAGTGGTGAAAGGCATCATCGAGCTGGCACGCCGTGCGATCGTGGGATTGATCAAAGCTTTCGGCGAAGCGCTGAAAGCCCTGGTGTCCATTGCGCTGGCTGCCTTCCCTGAACTGGCAAAAAAAGTGAGGGCTGCGATAGACAGGGCGGTGAACAAGGCGGTGGATGCGGTGAACAAGGCCGCTCAGGCGCTGAAGGATTTTGCAGACAAGGTGCTGGATGCCATCGGCAAGGCACTCGACTTCATCCTGTCGGTTTACCAGAAGTTCTACAATGCCATCATCGATGCCCTTGAGTTCATTGCGGTGGGCATCATCGAGATCATTGAAGGCATTGCCAACCTGGTGGCGGCGGCACGGAAAATGCCCGACCATTTCTGGGGTGAAGTGTCCAAAGAGCTCCTCGGTCAGGATGTGACCAAACCATTGCCCGGACTCGAACGCACGTCACCGCCACAGGTACCGGGCGCATCTCCGGGATCTGCCACCGCGTCTCAGGCCGATCCGGCCAATGCAGCGTTGCTGAGCAAATCAACCCTGAGTCCGGAAGACGTGGTGATTGATCCCGTGCCCGAGATCGATCTGGATCCGGAACTGCTGGCGATGGTACTGGCTTCCGGCGGAGGTGAAGTTCCGTTCGGCAACGAAGAACCCGGTGACCTGACGATGGAAGAAATAAGGGCCATGACCGGCGGCGGCATGCCTGAAGGCGGCATGAGTCCGATAGCACCCGGTGGCACAGCAAGCGGTGGTGCAGGCGGTGGTCCCGACTTTATGTCCATGACCGACGACCAGAAGATGGAATACTACCTCTCGCAGATGTCGCCGCAATGCAACGACATGAAAGGCGAGGCGCCCAAAGGTGACAGCGACAACAGCATCCCCGATGTGGCCAAGGTGGGCCCGTTGACTGTGGCACAGCGAGGAGGGTTCATCCTCTCACAGGTGAAGAAAGGCATCGCCAACTGGTGGGAGTGCAACAAGGTCATGATCATCGGCATCATGGTAGCTGCCCTGCTTGGGCTGGCAGTGGCGGCATTCTTCACGGGCGGCGCAGCGATACTTGCCGCCCTGCAGGCCATGATGACGGCCCTTACCGTGATCTTCGGCGCCATCCTGGTGGCCAAGATGGGTTACCACATGGGACTCTACATGAAGAAGGCATGGACCGGAGATATTGAGGGTGGCGCGCAAAGTCTGGCACGGGCCATTGCGGTGGGACTCGTTGAATTGGTGTTCAACTTCCTGTTCAAAGTGGGTGGTTTGTTGCTGAAGATTGTGAAACGCATTGCGAAGGCGATTGTCAAACTCGCCAAGGGTGCAGGGAAACTTGCGATGAAAGGCGCTAAGCTGGCGTGGCAGGGTTTGAAGGTAGTGGGCAAAACAGCGTTCAAGGTAACGCGACGGCTGGCGGCACCGATCATCCGGGGTGGAAAAGTATTCATGAAGGGTGTTGGAAAATGGATCGGAAAAGGAGTGAAGAAATTGAAGGACCTGGGTAAGCGTCTCAAAAATCATTTCGGGTTCAAAGGCTTCTCGCTGGAAATTCACGGAAGCAGGTTCTACCTGTATGGCTATTTCAATCCCAAGAAACTTCTGGCAACCGGGAATGTGGGCGACATCAGCAAACGTGAAGCACGGCGCCTGCGTAAGTTGGGCAGCAACGAAGAGCTGGTGGGTAAAACCATCAACACAGGTGGAAAAAAAGCCATCGTGATCTCCGAAGATTTTGCGCGCAAACTGGAAAGCATGACCCCGGCGCAACGGGCGGCCGAGTTCAAACGACTGGAAGGCATGACGGCGGATCAGATCCGTAAACTCGGTGGCGGCACCAGTAAAACCTACCAGTTGCGAAAAGGCATTCCCGGAGCGAAACCCAAGAACTTCGAGGCCCACCATATCCTCCCTGAAGAACTGCTCAACAATCCGCACATCAAAGGCTTCCTCAATAAGATCGGATTCAATGTGAACGACGGCGCCGTCAATGGTGTGATGCTGCCGCCATCGAATGCAGCCCGGTTCGGCAGGTGGGGAAGAGCCACCGTTCACAAAGGCTACCACAAGGCCTACTCCGACATGATGGAGAAAATGGTGCAACGACAAATACTTGCCTACGAACAGGCACTCAAGAGCGGCGTGGCCGAACAGGTAGCCCGCGATGCAGCGCGGAAGGCGCTGATCGGAAACCTGAAGGCGATCCGCAAAGCATTGATGAAAGGAAAACTACGCCTGACACCTCCCTGATCATGAAATACTTCTACAACAACTATGTGGTGAAAGACGAAGATGCATACATCAACGGTATGCAGGGTGAGACCGAACAAATGGGCGCGGAATACGCATCGGGTATTCCCATGGAATTAGGAAACCTGGATCTTGTTTACACATATGGTGAGGTGCAGGCACACAAATGCGACTGGCTGGCAGGCATTCAGTTTGTGCCACTGGTGTCGGAACAATTCAGAAAAGTGGTAGAAGCACACGCCCCCGGTGAAGCGGAATTTCATCCGGTGCGTATCCGGTGTGAGGAAAACGGAAAGGAAGATACATCTTACAGTTTCATGAACCTACTGAACAATGTGAGATGTATGGACAGGAAGAAGTCGAAACTTGTGTTGTTCACACCCGGCCACGACGTGGTTTCGGATATTAAAAAACTGGTGCTTGAAGAAAAGGCGATTGGTGACAGGCATCTATTCCGTGTGGCAGAATTCCCTTCACTGATACTCTTTAGTGAGCCGCTGAAGGAAAAGCTGGAGGCAGCAGGCTTGTCAGGAGTGGAATGGAAGGAAGCTTCCGGTTACAGTTCGGTGCTGATGTTCTGAGCGGAAGCAGGACGCAAATTCTTCGGTTATTTCTGTGATAAGGCGTACGATCAATTTGGTAGCCTCCGCAGGTTGCGCTAAATTTGCATGCCAGGCCGCATTTTTCTGGATGTTGTCGGGGTGTGATGCGCCCCCTTTAAGTTGTAAGTGAAATGATTCGTTGCGCAATTATCGAAGATCAGCCGAGTGCGGCTGAAGTGATCAGGTATATTCTTCAAAAGAACTTCCCGGAATTCAAAATAGAAGGCGTTGCAAGAGACGTCAGCGAAGGCGTTGCTTTGCTCCGTAAAACGGAACCCGACCTGGTGCTGACAGATGTGGAACTTCCCTCCGGTACCGGGTTTGATATCCTGAATGTCACCTCCGATATTCCGTACTAAACCATCTTTGTTTCTGCGTTCGACAACTACGCGATCCGGGCCATTAAATCGCATGCACTGGATTACATCATGAAGCCCGTGGACGAACCGGAATTGGTGAATGCCATTAAATTGGCTCAGCAAAAGATTGAGAACAAGGGCAGCAGGGCGAGATTTGCGAAAGACCGGCTGATCCTGAGCAACCAGCAGGGCATGATCTTCACCCATGCGGCAAACATCATCCGGGTGGAAGCCGACAGCAACTACAGCACCTTCTACTTTAACGATCAGCAACGGCAGGTAATCTCCAGAAACGTGGGCTACTACGAAGAACTGCTGGTGCCGCACAACTTCTTCCGTATACACCAGAAACACCTGGTGAACCTGTCACACGTGAAGAAGTTCATCAAGGGAGACATTGACCTGGTGGAAATGTGTGATGACAGCCGTGTAGAGGTTTCCAGAAGAAGGAAAGGCGAATTCCTGCAGGCGATGAAAGCCAATGAAGAGCAGGCTTCCTGATATCAGCTTCCCGATCTTGCAGTGATGCCCTGGTATTTCATATCGGGGAGATCGGCGCGGTGGCGATTTTGCGGTTTGTGGACAGTATGCTTCCTCATGACCGCACTCCGGTTGCAGGCGCAGGAACTTGCTTTCAAACATTACGATACGGGTGAAGGTCTTCCGGGCTCCGAAGTATACGATGTGCTTGAAGATTCCCAAGGTTACATGTGGTTCGCAACCGACATGGGTGTGGCCCGCTACGACGGATATGCCTTTGAAGCTTTTACCACCGAGGATGGCCTCTCGGACAACACCATTTTTGAAATCTGTGAGGACGGGAAGGGGAGGATCTGGTTCGCCGGATTCAACCAGCGCCTGTGCTATTTTGAACGAGGGCGAATTCATCCTTTCGTTAACAATGATGCCCTGATCCGCATGATCAACAACAAGTCGGGGTTGATCTTAGGGATGGTGGTGGATGCCAACAATTATATTTATCTGGGTTTGAAATCCGGTGGTTATTTCCGGATCACATCCGGAGGTGAAATCATTTCACTTGCACCGAATAGCAGCCCTACAAGGTATGGATGGTATTCCGTTCCCGTAGAGAATGACAGGATCACATTCACGATCAAACCGTCGGAATTCGCAAGAAATTACAGGGGGTATGTCATCGAAGGGAAAGATACCCTTCAGCTATTTGATGATGTAACCAAAAAAGGCGAAGCGGGTTTGGGATCCGGGTTTGTTCTTCGCAGCCTGGCTGTGAATGATACGCTTCAGCTTGCGGTATGGGGTAAAAATTTGTGGTGGATAACACCGGATACGGTGATCCTTAAAACAATGGAATATTCTGCCCTTCATCTTCAGGAAGATTCGACCGGGAATGTGTGGGTTTCACTTATTGATGGCGGTGTGTATCGGTTCACACCACCACTTTCACCGGATCACCAACCCGATCAATGGCTGAAGGGCGTATCGGTTACATCCGTTACAAGAGACCGGCAAGGCGGGATGTGGTTCGGAGGTATGACCGAAGGCGTGTATTATCTTCCCACTTCCAACATGCACATCATGCCATTTTACGAATCCCGGAATGTGAATACCATGTTGTTTATGGAAGCCGGTAAGGACTGCATATACCTGGCCAACATCCTGGGTGCTGTTGATGAGCTGTCGTTCGAAGGAAAACGTGTCAGGCATTATGCCGAAAGGGAACATTCCGATGCAAGCCATGTTCGTCATACAACCATGGACCGTAAGGGCGACAGATTCATCCTATGGGAAGGCGGGATGAAAAGAATTGAATATGTGCGAAACGGGGAGGTCCGGCCAATACCCTTCAACAGGATGGTGCGGGATGCAGTATGTATCGGAGATACCATTGTGGGCGTAGGTATCCGAACCATCTCATGCCTGGTGGGAGATACACAATACCTGAATGTTCTCCCGAAATCATATTCAGCTACCATGACCTCTGTAACCGGCATGTCGGTAGGGGATCTATACATCGGTACCGTGGAGGGATTGTATAGGTATCGCTCCGGAGCTTTTTATTTTCTCGGCGATACGGACAAAAGGCTTCGCGCCCGGGTTACCGCCATGGAGATTGCCCCCGACGGGACCATATGGATCGCGACAAAAGGTGCCGGATTGCTGGTATACAAAGATTCCGTTCTCCGCCAGTACAGCGAAGCCGACGGACTATGCAACAACCTGCTCACGGATGTAACGCTTGATGACAACGGGGATGTGTGGGTGACCTCATTCTCCGGCGCCAGCCGGGTGAGGCCTGGAAATGAGCATCCCATCCTCACCCTGACGACCGCATCCGGTATCGCCAGCAACCATGTGATGCAGGTTGCAACAGGTGGCGGAAAAGTATGGTTGCTTACCGATAAGGGGTTGAGTTGGTTTTCCAGGGAGGTGGTTGATCCTGAGACGTATTTTGCACCCATCCGTTTCCGGGAAGTGATGGTCAACAATGTGCCGGCCCCGGATACCAGTCACCTGCTACTTAAACCCGGCGAAAGAAACATTGAAATCCGTTTTGCGGCACTCGACTACCAGCAGTCGGGCAAGGTTCGTTACCGCTACAGGATTGCCGGATTGGAAGAGTCATGGTCAACGACAACCCTGCACTCCGTGCGATATGCCAAACTCCCCAAGGGCGAATACACGTTCGAGGTAACGGCAGCCAACCAGCTCGGTCAGTGGAACCCGGTTCCCGCAACCTTCGAATTCACCATACAACCTTATATATATGAAACCACCTGGTTCATGTTGCTGGGTGTTGCGTTGTTGATCGGGTCGGCCGTTTGGTACGGCAGGTACCGGATCCGCCAACTGGCATGGAAAAATGCCATCAGGGAAGAGCAGAACAATTTCCAGATGCAGGCGCTCATCGCCCAGATGAACCCCCACTTCCTGTACAATTCGCTGTGTTCGATCCAGTATTTCATCATCCGCCATGATATCGATACTTCCAACAGTTTCATTGCGCACTTCGCCCGCCTCATGCGGCTGGTGCTGGAAAACTCACAGAAGCCGCTCATCCCCCTGGAAGCGGAACTGGAAGCCCTGGAGAATTATATGAAACTGGAGGTGCTGCGCCTTCCCCAGGGTTTCGATTATTCCATTGAAGTGGACGATGACGTCAATACCCGGGAAGTGAAATTTCCCAGCCTGCTGCTGCAGCCTTTTGTTGAGAATGCCATCTGGCACGGACTGATACCGAAATCCGACCGGGGCCGTCTCTCCATCCGGATCACCAGGGCTGGTAACCGCCTCCGGTGCGAAATTGAAGACAACGGCGTGGGCAGGCAAGCTGCTGCCACCAACCGGGAAACATCCAGGCCCGGCCATGAGTCGCATGCCACCAAACTTATAGATAAGCGGCTCGACCTGCTGCACCAGATGATGGGCGAGGTCTTTCATTGTGAGTATATCGATCTGAAAGATGCAGACGACCATCCGGTTGGTACATGCGTGGTTCTCACGTTTCCGGAGATCAGATAGATACCCGGTCAATCGAATTTTTACCAACCCCCGGCGGATTTTAACCGGATGCCCCGGTATTTGTATTTGCACCCCAACGCGCTTGATGCGGTGTTAGTTTTGACCTACGCATCGCTGTCAAACATCAAATCCTAACACATGAAAACCTTACGACTCATCTTGCTAATCGCCCTGACCGGTGTATGTGGCATCAGCCGCGGTCAGTTGATATTCACGGAAAACTTTGCCAACGGGAACGCATGGACAATGGTCAATCCCGGAACCCCGTTGCCTCAGTTGAATATCGCCAATAATGTATTTGCATTCAACTTGTGTAGCAACCCCGGCTCTGCTGAACGAAGGGCCTTCCGGCCCATTCCGCCATTAACAAATCAGCCGTTTCGGGTGGAGTTTGAGTTCCGGCCTACGCAGGGTGTCGGGGGCGTGGGGCATCACATTATGGCGCTGACGTGCACGAACCAGGATCCTTTCAGGACCAGAGTGGCGAATCCATACAATGGCAATAGCATGCTGGAAGTAATGTACAATTCCAATCTGGGAGGCACCAATTATCACTTCATGATACGGTCCAAGTTACCGAACGCAGCACCGGTTAATCAGGGAGCAATCATCCCGGCTGCTGCGCTGAATGTAACTTACTATTGCCGGTTGGAAAGATTTGGCAGTAACCAGGACGTATTGCTCAGCATCTTTTCAGATCCGCAAAGAACCAATCCGATACCGGGATCACCGGTGTGCGCTACCGTACCCAATATCAATTGCCTGCAATTCCTTCAGATCGGAGCCAATACCGATGCAGACCCAAGAAGAACATTGTCGGCAGCCGTGGATAATATCAATATTTTTACCAGTACCATCGGCGATCAGGGCATTCAGCCTGTTCTGAACATGGGGAGTCAATTCAGCCAGGGGCAACCCATCATGGCAGACGGAACCGGGTCAACGGGTAACATCACCTTACACCAATGGATCATTGCCGAATCGGACCAGTGGTGGAATACCGATTGGAGCAAGTCCTGCAATACCGGATGGGTACCGGGCCCTCCCGGAATCATAGATCTGACCACGTTGCCCAACTGTTCAGGCGGAATCACATTTGAAGCCGGAAAGTGCTACCGGGTGGTGCTGGTTGTCAGGGGCAATTGTAACGACTGGAACGATACGCAACAACTGATTTGCCTGAACCCACCGTTGACAGCATATTGGGGGTGTGAAGCATATGGTACTCCGGGCAATGTGATATATCAGGATTGTTGCACGCCAACATTTGGACCACCGCCCTTTCAATTCTTGTGGAGTGACGGTAATACCACACCGTGCGCGCAAGGCCCCCCCGGTACCGTGGTTAGTCTGACCGTTACCAATGCAAATGGAGAGACCAGAACCAAATCCAACATCGTACTTCAATGTCCGATTCCTCCGGGATTTAAAACGGATGGGGATGCGGAGCAGAAGGATGCGGCATTAGCCCCGAACAGGTATGCGATCTTCCCCAATCCCGGAAAGGGCATTATTAAAACCAACTTCGGTGAGGTGCAGTCGTCCGTTCGTGTTGCAGTATATGACCTTGCAGGCAATCTGGTGTACCAAAAGGATGAAGCCAATACCAGTCAGGTAACCTTGGACTTGTCACGGGTATCCAAAGGTATCTATCAGGTAAGGGTGCAAACCGAAAATTGGGTTGAAACCCAACGCCTGGTGATGTACTAATTCATCAGCAGCATACTGTTTTTCATACGCCCCGGTCGACCTGGCCGGGGCGTTTTGCGTATATACGTTTCAAAATAGAACCACCAGCTTCATAACCTTCCGGTCATCCTTTTGTTTTTGCATCTTTGTGAGCATGAGCATTCGGTGTCGGACAATCATGCTTCGGGTATGGGTGTGCCTGTGTTTTTTCATGACATGGGTGAACGGTCAGGAACTGGCATTCCGTCACTATGGCACCAAAGACGGGCTTCCGAGTGCGGAGGTATACGATATACTGCAGGACCGGCAGGGCTTCATGTGGTTTGCCACCGACATGGGTGTAGCGCGCTTTGACGGATACACTTTCGAAGTGTTCACCACCGATAACGGTTTGCCTGATAACACCGTGTTCAAAATGTACCTGGACAGTCACAACAGGATCTGGTTCGGTTGCTACAACCAACGCCTGTGCTATTTTGAGAACGAAGCCTTCCATGCTTACCCATACAACCAACTGTTGCTGGATGCCATTCACAACAAAAGCCTGTTGCTGGTGGATCTCCTGGTGGATGATCAGGATGCCGTGCATGTGGGCGTCAAAGCGAGAGGGTACTTTAAGATCAGCAAAGACGGAGTGATGGTGAAAGAGGTTACGACACTTCCGGAGGTCATGGGGTATTGTGTCCAAACGGAAAAGGGAATGCTCTCAACAGGGTTTGACAATGCAGACATTGAAAAAACAATAAAGTATGTTTCATGTCTTCTCATATCCGCGAACAGATTCAATTATCAACATTGTGTACGTGTAATGAATGACGCGAAGCTATACAGTGAACCGGTTAAATCGGTTATCAGTGGAGACACGGTTTGCTTGGTTTCCCATGTGAGAAAATTGATGCGATGTACGGAGAAGGGATGCATAGAAGTTGCCGGTAATTACCAGGTGTTGGATATGGGAATGGACCATCGCCGGAACATCTGGATGTCCACGATAGACAGCGGTGTATACAGGATGAAGTCACCTTACCAGCCGGGTGTGTGGGACCATTGGCTTGACGGGGAGTCCATCACAGGTGTCACGATGGATGTGCAGGGAGGAATGTGGTTTGCCACGGTGGCCAATGGGGTTTACTACCTTCCGGATGAGGTGATGCATGCCCGGCGATTTGAAACATCGGGTAAAAGTAAAGGGCGGCTCATCGCCAGCGATCAGCAGCATATGTATGTGGTAGGCGAGCAGGGAGACGTGGAGGTGTTGAATGAGAATGGCGATATACAAAGAAGCATGCAGATTAGCTTGAGTAAAAGCATGCACATACGGTACCTGGCAGGTGACACGGCTTGCCGGAAGCTGTTTTGTTGGGGGCATGGTAACGCCTGTTATATTCAGAATTTTAAAATCCGATACCTGGCTTACTTCCCTCATATCACCGATCTGCTTTGTTGGCATGATACGGTGACTGCCGTGGGGCCCGGAGGCATTATTCACCTGGTTGACGATTCAATTTACCGGTTCGGGTTTCAACAGAAAGAAGTCCCCGCCATCACCTCTATGGCCATGGCTACCGATCGTTCCATGTTGCTCGGTTCATTGGAGGGGCTGTACGGTTTAGTAGACAACACTCCATATTTTATAGGTGGAGATGATGAGCGCCTGCATGCCCGCATTGTGAAAATGCAAACAGACCGGAACGGCATCACATGGATGGCAACCAAGGGGGCTGGCTTATTGGGTTATCGCGACTCGGTGATATATCATTACGACGTGTCCAACGGCTTGTGCAGCAACCTGCTCACCGACGTGAAAGTGGATCAGGGCGGCGATATATGGGTGTCTTCGTTTTCGGGCGTGAACCGGATTCGCCCGGAAGGTAAGCCGGAAGTGCTATACCTGTCGAACGCGAATGGCCTTGTAAGCAATACGGTGTTGGGACTGGCAACGATAAAAAACAAAATCTGGATTCTTTCCGAACAAGGACTGAACTGGTTTGATGCGGATGAACTCCTTCCGGATACCCTCAATGCCCCGATTGTATTCCGTGGTTTGAAAGTCAATGGCGCCAGCAAACCATGCCGGTCGGGACTTGAGCTGAACCCGGAGGAGAACAGCATTGAAATTACATTCGCTGCGTTGGATTTCAGACAGGCGGGAGTGGTTAGATACAGGTATCGCATCAATGGAGAACAGGATTCCTGGAGCTACACTTCACAAAACACCATTCACTATGAGCGGTTGCCAAGCGGCAAATATACCTTCGAGGTGTCTGCGCAGAATCAGTCGGGTGTGTGGAGTCCGTCCTCTCCGTTTCAATTGAGCATATCACCGTATTTCTATGATACGCTGTGGTTCCGTTTGCTGCTGATACTGGTGCTTGCAGGCAGCGTCGGATGGTATGTATACTCCCGTTTCAGAAGACTGGCATGGAAGAATTCCATCCGGAATGACCTGACGCAATTCCAGATGCAGGCACTCAGCGCCCAGATGAATCCTCATTTTATTTTTAATTCCCTGAGCTCGATCCAGCATTTCGTGATGCAGCATGACGAACGTGCATCCAACCGTTACATTTCCAGGTTTGCGCGCCTGATGCGCCTGATCCTTGACAATTCACAAAAAACCATGATTCCGTTGGAGTCGGAACTTGAGGCGCTGGAGATTTATCTGGAACTGGAGTCCATGCGTTTCAATCAAGGATTCGACTATGCGATCCACGTGGATCCATCCGTGAAACCCACGGATGTGCGTGTGCCGAGCTTGTTTCTTCAGCCTTATGTGGAGAATGCGATCTGGCACGGACTCATGCCCAAAACAGAAAAAGGGAAACTGTCCATTAAAATATACAAAGTAAATAAGGTCGTCTATTGCGAGATTGAAGACAACGGGGTTGGGCGCCATGCCTCCGTAAAAACCAATCGGGAAAAACGCCCCGGTCATACATCCCATGGAACCGTCCTCTCCGAGAAACGCTTGCACTTGCTGAACCGGACCACCCGGAATTCCTTTTCATGCGAATTCATTGATCTGCTGAATGAGCAAGGTAATCCAGCAGGTACCAAAGTTGTCCTGACCTTCTCAGAGATCAATTGATCGGTTGTGTTTCCTCAAAGTAAATCTGGTTCACTTTCCATAACCATGTAACAGGTGGTTTATACGGATTTTAATCGAAGTCCAGCGAATATTTATTTGTCCCCACATCCATTCCTGTAATAACTCTCTTTGTGTTGCGGAGCGCTTGCGGCATATGGCAGCTTGTTGCCATCGAGTGTTGTTGCCGGTCTACCCGAAACGGATGAGATGAATTTATATCTACCTGTAAATCCAATCAAAATGAAGCTAATCAAAAGTATAGTACTCACAGCGGTGATATGTCTTTTGTCAGGAATGGCCATGGCCCAGATGTGCCAAACCACCACCTTTACTTATGATGCCGCAGGCAACCGCATTCAACGTGTGATGACCATTCAGACATGCGCACAACGCGAAGTGAACGATACACTGCTGGAAGCCATCAATAGGATTGAGAAGGACCAGGACATACCGGATACAGAAGAGATTGTTTCGGGCAGCAATGAAATGGAAACGGGCGTTGGCAAAGGCGATGGAACCACAGTGCCAGATGATACCCCGGTTATTGATGCGTGTCTCTATCCGAACCCCGCAACTGAAAAGGTAACCCTTGCCGTGAAACTGCCTGCATCGGTTCAGTCGCCCGAAAGCCAGGTATACCTGTACGACATCAAAGGTAAACGAATCGACTCCTTCCGGACCGAACAGTCCGAGATCGCTTTCAATGTGGAGTCTCTTGCTCCGGGTATGTATTTCGTCAAAGTAGTGAACGGCGACCTGAGCCAGGTGTTCCAGTTGATCAAAAAATAAATAGCCTCATACATTCATACAACTGTGATGATGAAACGTTTTCTTCTATCTGCCGGTATTTCCTGTTTTGCAACCATTCTCTGCGTTGCAGGAATTGCTCACCCGCCAATGAAAAACGGAAATCCGTACAGCGCCTTCCAGGCCATTCTGCCGGAAGCGCTGCGTGTTGAGACCAATGCAATGATCCCTATGCGGGAAGGCGGCGCTGCAGGCGTAAATGCTGTGATGTATGCCACCGTTTTCGGTAGCATACCAGGGACAGCGGATGTAAGCCTGAGCGGTGCGGCCACGTATACCATGCCGATTGACATTGTTCCGGGAATCAATGGCATGGAACCCGGTCTGGCCATCACATACAGCAGTCAAGGCGGAGACGGATTGCTGGGCATCGGATGGTCGCTGAGCGGATTTTCATCGATCACCAGAACAGGGCAGAACAACTACTATGACGGAACCATCAAGCCTGTCACTCTGACAACAACAGATCGCTTTTTGCTCGATGGGCAGCGTCTTATTACCAACGGTACATACGGCGCTTCCGGAACGGTGTACGCAACGGAGTCCGAAACCTTTGCCAAAATCACTTCCTATGGTTCAGGTCCCGACTACTTCATCGTGCAAACCAAAGACGGAAAAACGCTGGAATACGGAAACACCAGCGACTCCCGCATTGAAGCCAGTGGCAGCACAAAAGTGATGTCGTGGCAGCTGAACAAGGTAACCGATGCCAACGGGAACTATATGGTCTACGCCTACAATGAGAACAACCCGTCAGGTTCTTTTCAGCCGGCTTATATAGATTATACTGGAAATGCGTCCGCAGGGATTTCCGCTGCCAATTTCAACCGGATCAGCTTTGCGTATGGCCCAAGACATTCATCCGATAACAAGGAGTACTTTGTGGCCGGGCACAAGATTACAAACAATGTGCAACTGAATGCCATCCAGGTGTCTGTGCATTCTGTTCTGAAATATCAGTATGACCTCAGTTATTCCTACAACATGGGTACGCATCTGACCGATGTGACACGGGCGGCGATGGGTGAGGCATTCAATCCGACGCATTTTACATATGATGAGAATTACAATCTGGCCCCTGAGATTAATTCCGGTGCACCACTTGTCAGTTCAGGATTATACTATGCGCTGGATTATAATGGGGACGGATTTTCAGATATGGTTCGGATGAGTTCAACAGTTCCGAGTGGTCATAAGATTGAATTGTTCCAAAACAATAACGGGACGCTTGCAACAACACCAGTATATACCACTACAACAAATACTACATCCTTTCTGGCGAGCAAGGACGTTACCCAGGTTTCCCTGGATTTGAACGGCGACGGATTTGATGATTTTTTAACATTTTCCGGAACGGGTGTAAACTTAGCTGGTCAGCAGGTTACCAATCCGGTCTTTAAGGCATATTTTTCAAATGGAGTCAACGGCTTTGGTAGTCCGTTGTCATTTTCATTTACCAATAAAGCAACTTTCTTATTGGGTGATTATGATGGGGACGGCGCAACCGACTTGTTCCTGTATTTCTATGATGCCAATTTCGGTTACTTCTATTCATTCAGAACCCAGACCGGTAAAATAGTTATGAATTCCGACTTGGGTGATGAAACATTGAAATTCAACACAACCGATCTGAATGGCGATGGAAAGCAAGAAGTGTTGGTAAGTTATACAAATAACCAGGCAGGTACCTCCTATTCCTTTGTATTGGAATATAACGGAACCGATTTTCTGAACACGTCCGGTTTGTTAGGTTATCCCACAGGTTGGCATAAAATATACCCGGGTGATTACAATGGAGACGGGAATACCGATGTATTGACCTGGTCATCAAGCGTGGGTTGGGAAGTAGGCTACTCCACGGGTGATGGAAAAACATTCCAGGTCTCAAGTGCGGGTTTTGCCAACTATGGCAACCCTGATACTGACCAAGACCGACAATACATTGTATCGGATTATAACGGAGACGGAAAGTCCGATATGCTGTTGAAGTCGGTGCATTGTCCTGCCAGCGGATGTACAGGGTTAACATGGTTTGAGACGCATTACAGCGTGGGTCAGGGTTTTGTTACGGACTGGAGTAGCAGTGTGTATCAAATGCCAAGTATTGCAGGCAACACAATGGGTGATTTTAACGGGGATGGCCATGTGGATTTGATTTGTAGGCTCAACTTTACCGATAACACCAAATTGCTTACCTTCTTAGCAAATAAGGACATTCACAAGGTGCAGGCCATTGCAAATGGATTAGGCCATGTCACGCAAATTGTCTACAAGACATTGCCGCAAATGGCATCTGCAGGCTATTATACCAAAGAGAATGATGCCACATACCCGGTGAATGATTTTCAGAAGGCGCTGACTGTGGCCTATAGCGTGCAGCAGAACAATGGAACGGGTGCGAATTTTATCCGAAGCTATAAATATGGTGGAGCCAAAGCACACATACAGGGGAAAGGATTCCTGGGTTTCGGATATGTGGGTGTGGAAGATGTTGCGGGCAATAAACGGAAAGAACAATTCTTTAACAACGATCCGTCCTGGCTTTCAAGCCATTTCTACCAGGCCGTGCCCACTTCCGGTAAAGTAAGTGTGCTAACAACCGGACAACTGCTCAGCGAAACAACCTATGGCAGTTTTGTGTTCAATACAGGGAGCAACCTGCCCTTGGCAGACAACACCGGGAAACGCTACTCAGTTTATGCATCCCAGGTAACCGCCAATGATGCCCTGCATGGTAACACCACCACCACAACGGTGCAGCAGGACATATACGGCAATGTCACAAGTCAGACCGCAAGCAACACGTCAGGCACCAACACGGTTGTCAGTTTGTATGAAACGAAAGGTTCATGGATCCCGTCAAGCGTGAAAAAAGTGACCACCACGTCTACCCGGGCAGGAGAAGCTGCATACACGCGATACACAGACATATTGAATAACGCATACGGTGTCCCTGTCCGGTTTACAAAGGATGTCGGAGAAGTCACCACCTACACGGTGGATGCATGCGGGAACTATACATCCATGCAGGTCAGCGGCAGCGGCATCACCACCGCCACCACCACATACCTGTATGACAACCTCAAACGCTTTGTGGTGAAAACCACCAACCCGCTCGGACAATATACCGAAGGGGTAATTGATGAAGTGTATGGCAATGTGCTGCAAAGCACCGACATCAATGGCCACATCACCAACTATGAGTATGACAATTTCGGTAGGTTGATCACCACTACTTCACCCACAGGTGTTTCCAGTACCATCATTCGCAACTGGAGCAACGGAGCCGGTCCGACTTATGCTGTTTACTATGTGCAGACTTCAACTCCGGGAGCGCCCACGGTAAAGGAGTATTTTGACTTGCTGGGCCGGTCCCTGAGCAAAGAAACCACAGGCTTCGACGGCACCACCATTGCCGTGAACACCACATATCGGTCAGACGGGACCTTATGGTATGTGACCGAACCCAACAATCCGTATCTGTATACCCACTACGAGTATGATCAGGATACCAAACGCCCGTGGCGTGTGACATTGCCATCGGGAACCGTTATCACATACGCTTATAACGGGAACACCACAACCACTACCACCACGGCGGGCGCCAGCGTACGCACGGCCACCCAAACCATGGATGCGGCCGGACTCCTCGTGACCGCTACCGATGACGGTGGTATCCTGAGCTATAAGTACCACAGTTCCGGAAACCCGAGGGAAACATCCATCCCCGGTACTTCCAACAAGATCACCATGACGTATGATGCGTATGGCCGACAGCTCTCCATGTATGATCCCGATGCCGGCTCCACTTCATACACCTATGACGTACTGGGTCGGATCAAGACCCAAACGGATGCCAGGGGAATCACGCGGTCCACTACCTATGACGTGCTGGGCAGAACAGCCACCGAGACCGGTCCCGACGGCACCACCACCTATACCTATGACAACAAAACCAACGGCAAAGGTTTGCTGGGAACCGTTGCAGGAATCAACGGGATCAATGCGGAGTATGCATATGACAACAAAAGCCGGTTGAGTTCCAGAACCGAGCAGAATGTGGATGGCAGAAACTTTACATTCACCTATGCATACGATAACCTGAACCGGGTGACACAGAAAACTTTCCCGGGTGGCTTTGGTGTGTACCATATCTATAACAGCAACGGATATCTTCACCGGGTTACCACGCTGGGCGATAACCCCATCTGGACATGCAATGCCATGAATGAACGCCTGCAGGTGACTTCCTCCACACAGGGCAATGGAGGAACGCTTACCCAGACCTTTACCAACCTCGGACTTCCGGCAAGTGTTCTCCGGAAAGAAAAGAACGGCGGTAGTACGCTGGTGACCAAAATGGATTGGCAGTATAGTTTCGATGCGCTCACCGGAAACCTGACCTATCGCAAAGACAACCTCAGAAGCCTGACCGAGTCGTTCACCTATGACAACCTGGATCGCCTGAAGACCGCCAAACTGAACGGTGCATTCACGCTCACCCAATTGTACTATCCCAGCGGTAACATCATGAGCAAATCGGATATCGGAACTTACAACTACGTGTGGCCGAAAGCCCACGCTGTGGCCAGTATATCCGGTCCGTTTCAGCAGTACACCGATCCGCAGAACATCACCTACAACCAGTTCAGTCAGCCGGCTGCTATTACTGAGGGCAGCTATGCCGCTACGTTAACGTATGCATTCGATGGCCAACGCAGGGTGTCGGACCTGAAACAGAATGGCAATACCGTGCAAAAGGTAATCTATGAAGGCAATTACGAAGAAGTAACGGTGGGCAGCAACACCTATCAGTTGAGCTACATCAAGGGAGTTGAAGGAGTGGTTGCTGTTAACGTGAAACAGAATGGCGGGGCGAACAAAATCTACTACCTGCATACGGATCATCTGGGATCCATCACAGGTGTGTATGACAATTTGGGTGTGAAAACCTTTGAGCAAACGTTTGATGCATGGGGCAATGCACGAAGTGCCGATACGTGGGTGGCGGGTTCAAATCCCGGCACGCGTCCGGAATGGCTCATCCGTGGTTACACGGGTCATGAGCACCTGCAGAGTTTCGGTCTCATCAACATGAACGGCCGCCTGTACGATCCGAAAGTGGCAAGGATGCTGAGCCCGGATAATTTCATACAGTCGGAAACCTTCACGCAATCCTACAACAGGTATGCCTACGCTTACAACAATCCGTTGAAATTCACGGACCCGGATGGGGAGTTTGTATGGATGATACCCATAGTAGCCGCTGCTGTGTTTGGAGTTGGAAACTTAGCCGTTCAAGCGTCAAATGGCGAGATACAAAATTTCTGGGATGGTTTAAAGGCATTTACCGCTGGCGCAACTGCTGGGTTTTTGCTTGGTACTGGCATAGCAGCAGGACTGACAGTCCCCATTTTGGGAACTGCAATCCAAATCACAGGTCTTACCTACGGAGTATTTACAGCGGTGAGTGCGATAAGTGGTTTGGTGAAGGGTATATCTTCCGGAGATTGGAGTAGACTGGAAAATTCAGCCAAAATTTTCATGGGAAATTTTTATCTGGATTCTGACAGAAACTTTATAGGACAAACACTTGAAGGTGTTAGTCGTTTTAGTTGGGAAATTATCCAATCTGCTTTCGGACATGTTTTCGCTCAAACTCGTAATGCATTTGGTGGAGTGGATAATGTCGATTATTTTGGAGGAAGCACATTGGCAAATAGGCAAAATGCTGCCTACCCAGGGCAGAGTGGAATGACCCTTGGAAGTTTTATAATGGGAACCAATTTGGAAGCGAGTACGGACGATCAAATATTTATGCATGAGTTTGGGCATACACTACAAAGCAGGGTTTTTGGCGTAGTTTATCCTTTCGTTGTTGCCATCCCCAGTGGACTTAGCTGTTTAACTAGTTGTGCTACAATAGTTGGATTCCGAGGCTCGTATGCAATTTCAAAACATGAAACACGCTGGTACGAGCTTCAAGCAAATCGTAAAGCAGCCAAATACTTCGATAAAAGATATGGTGTGGAATGGGATGATAATAAAAATCCGAGATACTGGCCATAAACCATGATGATTCAGTTCAAAATTTGTATGCTTTTTCTAGGTGGACTTTTGTTCTTGGATAAATGTGAAAATGACATATACGAGCGAAAGGAATATATATGGTTGGAGAATAAATCGGATCATAGGGTTTATGTGACGACTGGTATTGGTGAGGATAATAATGGTCTGAATGTATTTCCGGATACTATCTTGACAATACGTAAACCTTTTTTGAAAGAAGTTGATGGTAACCAAGAGGCAATTATAGTATCGTGTCCGTCTCTATCAAGTTTATTTGAACAAATTTTAGTCAATCAACCATTAAGTGTGTATGTGTTTGATGCGGACCAGTTGGATTCGCTAGGGTGGGATGATTTTGTAAATGCCAATTCAACTTACAATAGATATGATATGAGCTTGATACAGCTTCAGGAGCTCCAAAATAGAATGGTACATCAATGAGTAATTGCGTTTGAGGTATTCTTTGTTGACTACTCAGTTCGGCTGTCCCTTGTCGTTGCCACGTTTGATTGAATAGATACTCGGATTAATAATCTCTGATCCTTTCATCGCTCCCAGCCCAACACAATAATTTCATGCATGAATTCGTAGATTTGTTCGACGCCTATCGGTAAGGCGTACGAACAAATGGTATGGAATTCCCGGTAACCCGATCTGCATGAAAGAACTTGACAAGCTAAGGGCTGTTGTCATCGATGACGAACGCAACAGTACCTCCGTTTTGGTATCAATGCTGACCCAATACGTGAAGGAAGTCGACTGCTGCGGCAGTGCACATTCTGCCAAAGACGGCATCAATCTGATCAAAGATGTTCACCCCGACCTTGTGTTTCTGGATGTGGAAATGCCCAACGGAGACGGATTTGAAGTGCTGAAAGCTTTTCCGGAAAGAGATTTCCACGTGGTGTTCACCACCGCGCATGACCACTACGCCGTCAAGGCATTTAAATTCAGCGCCACGGATTACCTCCTCAAGCCCATTGACATCGATGAACTCGAGTCTGCCGTTCAAAAGGCTGCACGGGCAGGCAAGAAACCGATAAGTCCCAACGACGAGATACTTCTGGAAAACATCAATGCCGAATTTCCTGCCAAGCTTACCCTTGCCACGCAGGAAGGCCTGTATTTCATCGAAGTTGAAAACCTGGTGCGTGTGGAAGGAAGCGGCAACTACAGCACGTTCTATTTGTCCGGAGGGGAAAAGATCGTGGTGTCAAAGAACCTGAAGGTGTTTGAAGAAATTCTGAACGACAATTTCTTCCGGTGCCATCAATCCCACCTGATCGCAGTGGATAAAATAAAGGCGTACAAGAAAACCGATGGAGGCTCCATCCAGATGTCAGACGGAAGCCTGGTGGAATTGTCATCAAGAAAGCAATCCGACTTCATGCGCATCATGAAAGACCGGGCCCGGTCCATCTGATTCCTTTACTTCATTCACGATTTAAGCATGCATGATGGCCTCTGCATACACGCGCCAGCTCAGGTTGTCTTTGAACTGTGCAACGTTGGAAGGAGGCAAAGGATGATCGAGGAAACGCTTCATGGTGGCAGCCATGGAAGGCAGGTCTTCCGCTTCGGCCAGGTAACCATTCACACCGTCTTTTACTGTTTCCGGGAAATGGCCCACCTTGGTAGCCAGGATAGGCAGGTCAAAATTGTAACTGAGTGATTCGATACCCGAAGGTGTGGCCGTGAGGTAATACAAAACCACACATTCGCTCACCTGGAAAAAGCAGTGCACTTCCTCATTCGGGATGAACCTGTTGAACACCGCCACATTGTCCTGCAACCCCAATTCTTCAATTAATGCCAGCGGGTTGTAATCTTTTTCATCTTCCTTGTTGCCCAGGAATACCTTTTTGGCAACACCGAACAAAGCCTTTTTTACACGGGTGGCTGCACTTTTGTTGTCGAGTGTATTCCAGAACGACTCACCGCAAATCAGCAGGCTCACATCATCACGCTCTTTGGCCACCAGGTCGAATGCCCGGATGGCGTTGTGCAGTCCCTTGTATTTCCGAATGAAACCGAAGAACAGGAACACATGTGTTTTCAGGTTATGCTGTGCCTTGAAGGCGGCTATGTCAAATGCCGGATCCGGTTTATACAGGTCATAAATGGGATGAAAGAGTTTGATCACCGATTGATGTCCGGCTTCTTTGGTACGTTCACCGCTTTCGTTGATTGCAAACTTTTTGTTCGGAAAAACCTGCTTCAGTTCGTCAAACGTCTTGTATGCATGCACGATGTAGGTATCGGCGTTGGTAATGCCCATGCGCGTGAACATCATGTCAATCTTGCTTTTCTCCTTCTGGATCACGAAATGCAGGTCGACAATGACCTCACAGTTGCACAGCTGTTTCAGGCGTTTGATGATGCGGCTGATGGGCAGGCCTTGCAGGGCAATTGACCACTGGAAGATCACTTTATCCGGCTTCAGGGAAGCGATGTGTTTTGCAGTAGCCTTCCAGGTAGACGGGCGGTTGTAGTTTGTGATGTAGGTGCAAGGGATTTGTGTGCCCTCCAGCAGATCCTGCTTGCTCACCTTGTCTTTGAATTCCCTGGGAACGATACTCGGGTATTGCTGGGTCCAGGACACGATGTGCACCTGAACATCCTTGAATCCGGCCAGTGTTTTGGCCAGGGATGTATTGTAATTGGAAAGCCCGCCTTTGAACGCTGGTCCGGGACCGAAGCAAACCACGGTTGCCATTCGCTATGCCTTCTGCGTTGCTTTTTCCTTTGCCATTACGGCATCGTACACCCGTTTCAGTCCTGCTTCCAGCGAAATCTTCGGCTCCCATCCGAGGTGCTCTTTTACAAAGTCGATGCTACAATACCGTGAGTGGACACCCACCGGTTTGTCGAGCAGGGGTTTGATCTCCGGGTCGTAGCCTGCGAATTTGCAGAAGATGCCGATGATCTCACGGAAGTTGGTGAGCCGGCCCATGCCAATATTGATGGCGGTGCCGTCATGAATTTTATCCATTGCCAGCAGGGTGCAATCCAGGACGTCATCGATGTGCACGAAGTCGCGTCCCTGGTAGCCGGATCCCCATACTTCAAAGGGGCTCTCTTTATAAATGGCGCGACGTGCAATAGCGGGTACGGGGTAGGAGTAGTCCTGATCTTCACCATAGCCGCTGAACGGACGGATGCAAGTCACTTTCACACCATAATGTTCGGCTGCAATCTTGGCCAGGAATTCACCGGTCAGTTTGGTCCACCCATAGGTCATGTCAGGCTGGCCCATGTTGGAAAAGTCAATGTCGCTTTCCCGCAATTGGATGGCATTCGATTCGGTTTGTTTGCTGATGGGGTAGGCGGCGCTGGAACTCGGATACATCACGCGCTCGGGTTTGTGCCGCGTGATCCAGTAGAAGAATTCTGCATCGATAGACAGGTCCAGGGCCACCTTCATGGGGTCTCCATCAATCATGGCCCGTCCGCCTACAATGGCTGCAAAGTGGAATACATCTGCGAAGCGCTTGACATCGATGCCATACGTTTTGGAAAACCAATCGTTGTCATCGGTCATATGGCGAACCACTTTCCTGAAATCCCCTTCGATGAACAGCAGGCGTTCGTCTTTCCCGTAGATCTTGAGCCCGTTGTGTTCCTTCACCAAGGGTTCATTCAGCCAGGTTTCCGGGGCCGTACCCACAGAGAGATCATCCACGAATACAATGCGGTCTTTCGTGGTATTGTACAGGCGTTTGACCATGTTGCGGCCTACAAAGCCACATCCGCCGGAGATAAGATGATTTTTCATCGGATCAGGAGCTACTGTTTTTACAGGTGGCTAAAGTAAGGAAAACCTGCTAGACCCGTGCAGCTTCCTGCCGGAAATGTGTGCTTCTTAACGGACAGGAAAGCGTGGGGTCATGCTTAAGTTCTTGCCATGAAAAAAGGCCGGGATCGTATGGAAAATCACCGGCCTGGACTGGGCAACAGAGGCAACGCAGATTCCGGTAATTCAATGGCTTCGGATATCCACATCGTTTGCCGCAGTTTCTAACTCAGGTAGACCGGTAGGCAACCGATCTCCTGTACAAATAGAAACAATGATCACAAGCTGAATGGGCTGAATGAAGAATTGAAACCTGCCGTTGTAAATTCGCCGTTTGCCGCCAAATATTCGTGGCAAACGGGGGTGTGAGGCCGCAGAATAACCCGACTATAATTTTTTTACCCAGGAATTTTTTTCTCAGCAGCCAAATCTTATATTTGCTGAGCCGACTTTAACTTATATCTTATTTTGGATTGCCACTCAGCAAGCGTGTGTCTATTGCTGATGAGTATTTGGTTCGCACCAACCTGACTAAGGAATGTGCAGACCAAAGGCAAAAACAGAGATGACTTACGGGAGAAGAGTCGTTTCTGTACCCCTTCAGGGCTTGCTCTGAAGGGTTTTTTTTTAGTCTCAAGTTGCGGTCGTAAGTTGGCGATCGGGCGCTGGAATATGAAGATTTGGTCAATGGTTGGTCGGATGTCATTGACGCGACCATCGGGAGCTATTTACGGCGCAGCCAATTGACACGACCGAAGGGAGTAACTTACGGCGCAGCATATTTGCACGACCGAAGGGAGTCATTGGCAAGTCCAAAGTCTAACATCTATTGTCACATGTCTCACGTCGAACATTCGTACCTTCACGCAATCATCACCACGTAACATTGTAACATCGATGAAACGCATTGCGATTTTTACCTCAGGTGGGGATGCGCCCGGTATGAATGCCTGCATCCGTGCAGTGGTTCGCACCGGATTGCACCACGGACTGGAAGTCTTCGGAATCTATCGTGGCTATCAGGGCATGATAGAAGGAGACATCGTACCCCTGTATTCTGCTTCGGTATCCAACATCATCCAGCGTGGGGGGACCATCCTGAAATCGTCCCGGAGTGCAGAATTCCTCACAAAGGAAGGACGGCAAAAAGCCATGAATGCCTTGCAGAAGTACGGCATAGAAGGTGTTGTTGCGATGGGGGGAGATGGAACCTTCCATGGAGCTTCAGTTTTCACCAGCGAACATGGTGTGCCTTTTGTAGGCATCCCATGCACCATTGATAATGACTTGTACGGTACCGATTTTACCATCGGCTATGATACCGCCATCAATACGGTGGTGGAAGCGGTGGATAAAATCCGCGATACGGCCACATCCCATAACCGCTTGTTTATCGTGGAGGTCATGGGACGTGATGCAGGTTTTATTGCCCTTCGCTCCGGGATCGCCAGTGGAGCCGACGCTATTTTTGTTCCCGAAACCCAGACCGATATGAACTATGTGGCGAAGCAGCTGCAAAGAAGCTGGGCACGCGAACGCTCATCCAGCATCCTGATCGTGGCGGAAGGTGATGAGTTCGGAGGCGCCATGGAAGTGCACGCGGAACTCCAAAAAAGATTCCCGGAAAAGGAAATGCGCATCTCCATCCTGGGTCACCTGCAACGCGGCGGCAACCCCAGTTGCATGGATCGTGTTCTTGCTTCCCGCCTGGGGATGGCGGCTGTGGAAACACTGCTTGAAGATAAGCACACAGTCATGGTGGGGCTCCGCCACCGCGACATCACACTCACACCCTTCGAGAGTGCGGTTAAACACAACCTCTCGCTGAATCCTGGCCTGCTGAAACTGGCCGAGACCATGGTGATCTGATGTCGTCTTCCAGGGATACATACGCGGAGGTATTGCTGCCTCTTGCCTTGCCGGGCAGCTTCACCTACTTCGTTCCGGAAGAATGGGAGAGTCGGGTTCATCCCGGCAGCCGGGTGGTTGTGCAGTTCGGGAGGAGGAAAAGGTATACGGGTATCGTGCGGGAAACACACCACAACCCGCCCCGTGGTTACCAGGCCAAGTACATCCTGGAAGTGGTGGATGAGCCGCCCCCGGTTGTACCGGTTCAGATGCAGTTCTGGGATTGGATCTCTACCTATTATATGTGCCATCCGGGTGAGGTGATGGCAGCGGCACTTCCTCCCGCATTACGCCTTTCCAGTGAAACACGCATTTGTCTTCCCGCAGTGCCGGTTGAAGACAGCACGCTAACCGATGACGAGTTCCTGGTGTTTGAAGCTTTGCAGCACAATCAGGTGCTTCCCCTGTCGGAAGTGCAGGCCATCCTGGGACGGAAATCGGTTCATCCGCTGCTGCGTTCCATGCTCCAAAAAGGGGCCGTGATGCTCGAAGAAGAACTCAAAGATTCCTATAAACCCAAATGGGTCGACTTCGTGCGGTTGACATCCGTTATGCAGAAGGAGGAAGCGCTGTCGGGGGCATTCTCCCAGTTGTCAAAAGCCCCCAGGCAGGAGGAGATGTTGTTGGCTTTTCTTGACCTGAAAGCCAGGGATCAGGAAGCCGGAGAAGGACTCATTCATAAAAAACAGCTCCTCGAACGCTGCGGAGGTTCCGCCGCTGTGCTGAGTGGCTTGACCGATAAGGGTATACTTGAGATCGTACGCGTGCAGGAAGATCGCATCAAAGGGCATGGCGGAGATCCCGGTACAGAACTCCGGTTGTCTGAATTGCAACAGCAAAAGGTGGAAGAGGTGAAGTCCTTTTTTGCGGAAAACAAACCTGTGCTGCTTCATGGCATCACCGGTTCGGGTAAGACCGAAATCTATGTTCAACTTATCCGGGAAACACTTGCTGAAGGTAAGCAGGTGCTTTATATCCTTCCGGAGATCGCACTCACATCCCAAATCATCCAACGCCTGGAGCAACATTTCGGAGAAGCCGTTGCCGTGTATCATTCCCGTTTGAATGAACACGAGCGCATGGAAGCCTGGAAGAAGTTACTGGACGAAAAGACCGGCGTCATGCTGGGGGCACGTTCGGCTTTGTTCCTGCCGTTTCGTAACCTGGGGTTGGTGATTGTGGATGAAGAACACGAAACCAGTTTCAAACAATATGATCCCGCACCCCGCTATCACGCAAGGGATGCTTCCCTCGTGCTGGCTCATCTCCATGGGGCACATGCCATTCTCGGTTCGGCAACCCCATCACTTGAGTCACACCAGAATGCCCTCACGGGAAAGTTCGGTCGGGTGGAGCTCAACCGGCGTTTCGGTGATTCAGTGCTTCCGGCAATGGAAGTGGCTGACCTTGCGGAGGCGCAAAAGAAAAAGCAAATGCACGGGTCGTTCACCGCACAATTGAAACAGGCAATGGATGACACACTGGCTGCCAAAGAACAGATCATCCTGTTCCAGAACAGAAGAGGTTTTTCTCCCTTCATCGAATGCCAGGTATGTGGCTGGGTGCCTCAATGCCTCCATTGCGATGTGAGTCTGACCTACCACAAACATGCCCACCAGATGCGTTGCCATTACTGCGGATACAGTACGGATGTGGCCGCGAGGTGTCCTTCCTGTCACGGGGCGTCTTTGCAAACATGCGGACTCGGAACCGAGAAGGTTGAGGAAGAGCTCACGTTGCTCTTCCCGCACGCCCGGGTGATGCGGATGGACCTAGATAGTACCCGAACCAAACACGGACACCGCAATATCATCCGCGCTTTCGAAAACCGGGAAGTGGATATCCTGGTAGGTACGCAAATGGTGACCAAAGGATTGCACTTCGATCATGTCGGATTGGTTGGCATCCTGAATGCAGATCACATGTTGCATGTACCTGAATTCAGGGCTTACGAACGTGCCTTCCAGCTGATGGTGCAGGTAGCAGGCCGGGCCGGTCGCAGGGAAAAGCAGGGAAGGGTGATGATACAGACCCGTACCCCCGAACATCCCATCATCCGACAAGTGATGACCAATGACTATGCAGGCATGGTTGAAACGGAGTTGAAAGAAAGGCAACAATTCGGATACCCCCCCTTCACCCGGTTGGTCCGGATCACCCTCCGCTACCGCGATGCAGATGCCTTGCTGGTGGCTGCTACGGCTCTCGGACAACAGCTCAGACAGCGATTCGGACAACGGGTTCTCGGCCCCGAAGCGCCACCCATCGCGCGCATTCGCAATTTTTACTTGCAACACATCCTGCTGAAGTTCGGGAAAGACCTGCCGCTTCAAAAAGCAAAGCACGTATTGGCTGAAACACTTGAGGCCTATGCTGCAGAAAAAGAATTCAAACGCATCCGTGTGGCGGTGGATGTGGATCCGGTGTAATCTGTAACTTGGTGAACAAAACACAATCCTCATGGAATCGGAACAAATAGATGCATACATCGCAGGTTTTCCGGAAACCACACAAAGCTTGTTAAAGCAGGTACGCGGCATCATCCGGAAAGCAGCCCCCGATGCGCAGGAGGTGATCAGCTATGGCATGCCGGCCTTCAAACAAAAGAAGGTACTGGTATATTTCGCCGGATATAAAGAGCACATAGGGTTCTATCCGACCGCTTCCGGTATCGCTGCTTTCAAAAAGGAGATCTCAAAATATAAGAACTCCAAAGGCGCTGTTCAGTTTCCGCTGGATCGGTTGTTGCCCGAAAAGTTGATAACCGATATGGTGAAGTTCAGACTCAAAGAAGTTTGTGGTTAGAGGTTGTTGGTTAATGGTTATTAGTTATTAGTTGTTGCTTTTAAGGTGAACCGCAAACCACAAAAAACGAACATGGAAACCATGCCCGACATCGAAACCAGAAAAGACATTGAAATCCTTGTGGATGCCTTTTACAAGAAGGTCATCACGGACGAACGAATTGGTGACTTTTTTACAAAGGTGGTGAAGCTCGACTGGAACCTGCATATCCCCATCATGTATGATTTCTGGGAGTCGATGCTACTGAAGCATACCGTGTACAATGGAAATCCCATGATCAAACACATCGACCTGAACCGTAAAAAAGCATTGAAACCGGAGCATTTTGAGTGTTGGTTTGCCCTGTGGGAAGAAACGGTGAACGAGCATTTTCACGGGGAGAAAGCCGGCGAAGCCATCAGCAAGGCCAGGCAAATAGGTGGACTCATGATGGTTAAAATCCGCCAGGCCGCTCGCAACTGAGAGCTAACCACAAACAAGAAACCAGAAACCACAAACTTCATGCTTGAATCATTTGAAACGGATAGGTTGATCCTCAGCCCCACCTCGGAAGCCGATGCGGATTTCCTGATCGAACTCATGAACATGCCCAAGTGGATTCAATACATCGGTGACCGCAATGTGCATACCCTGGAAGATGCATTGGCATACATCCGTGCGAAAGTGACCCCGCAGCAGGAACGACTCGGCTACGGCAGCTTTACGGTGATCAGGAAGGAAGACCAGGCGAAGATCGGTTCATGCGGTCTTTACGACAGGGAAGGCATCGAAGGCCTCGATATCGGGTTCGCATTTCTGACGCAATTCGAAAAAATGGGTTATGCTTTTGAGGGTGTTGCCAAACTAAAACAGGTGGCAGTGGAGCAGCTGGGCATTCGCAAGTTGAGCGCCATCACCCTTGAAGAAAATACAGCTTCGCGGAAACTGTTGGAACGCATCGGGCTGACATTCATAAAAACGGTAAGGATACCCAACGATACGGAAGAACTGATGCTGTATGAATGGGAAATGACCGCATCCGAATAAGGCTGGGGTGGTCAGGACCCATGCACCTCAGGGATTCACACACTTGATATCGTAGTTGAGTGTATAGTTCTTGTAGGCGATCGGTATCACTGCTATTATGGTCATATCGCTGGGATAAGTGCCATAACTTTCACAGGTGCCATGAAGGGCATACCGTGCCATTACCTTCAACGTGTTCGTATGTGTATCTGCATACACACCGGTTTTGATAATAAGCTTGCTGTGAGGTACCAGGTGTTCTTTGTGTGCCATGACAAAATGCCTGTTGAAATCAAGCTTTCCCACAGGATTGTTGGGGGATAGAATGATGCTGTCCCAAGCGGCCTGGTCACGGATCGTATAACTGTTCTTGGATTTGGCCTTGATGAAATATTCATTCAGGTGATAACCATTCTTGTCTGGAAAAGTACGTGCATTCTTAACTGTTGCATAAACTTTTCCTGGCCTCAGGCCATTTACGCTGGGGTTGACACAGTCCTTGTCACAACTGAATAACATGAGGGACAGAACAACGAATGCTACAATGGGCTGGATTTTCATGAAAATGAATTTATCCTCAAAATTAGGAACGTTTTTCGTTTTATTTCAACGTGCATGCACGGAATGCAAATGCATTTATAAATATGACCGGTTGAGTTCACGGGGAAATGAACGGGGAACAGGCACGTGAAAATATAGGTAAAATATGTGATTGAAAGGAATTCGATACCTTTCACCACCGTGTGAAACCTATACCTCTGTTGAACATGATCAATCGGGTTTTAATGCTTGTTTTCTTCGCGCACTTATTTTCGGCTTGCAATACACAACCGGCTCCCAAGACCGGCCTGGAGGAAACGGAAGCCGGTTTCAATGAATCCGCAGCTGTGCTGGATGTGATGCGCAAACATCTGGATGCTGTGACTCACAGGGACACGAATGAACTGAAAAGCACCCTGTCTCCGGACGGTAACATGTGCCTGATCCTGCCCGGAGAAGAGGTCATTCTGTCGGTGGATTCATTCATGAGTTTTCATAAAAAATGGTTTGCAGATACCACCTGGACGTTCGAAACGCGGATTATCGATGCCATCGTTGGACCCAAACTCACATCGGTGGTAACGGAGATAATGTACCGTGAGCCGGAGCGCAACGGCATGCCTTACTACAACAGGATGACCGTGACATATGTCTTGCAGAAGATAGACGGAGCGTGGTATGTGGTTCAGGACCACGCCAGCTCCATAGAGAAATCAACCGATAAAGTGAGCAAAGAAACTTAGTCTCATATGCGAATGAATAGATGGATATTGACGGTTTGGGCGTTGGTGCTGGCCCTCACCGGTATTGTGCTGATCTTTATACCGGATGAATCCATGCATGCCCTGGGCATAGGTGGCTCCGATGCGCTTGCGTTCAAATTACTGGGTGCCGCTCACTTCGGATTTGCAATGCTCAACTACATGGCGCGCACGGCAGCCATCGGTGGGATATATGGTCGCCCGATTTCCGTGGCCAATTTTGCACACTTTATGATCGCCGCAATTACGCTGATCAAGGTTTCATCCGATGGGGAGATCAATGTGCTTCGCTGGTTTGTTACCATTGTGTTCAGCTTGCTGGCGGTGTCGGCCTTTTATGTAATGAGATCGAATCCTGGGAAAGGCTGACACGTGGAAGCCATTGCCGGTTTTTATACCTTGTGACCATCAAGAAAAACAACATGAAACATCTTCAGACACAAATCAACATCCAGGCTCCCGCTGACAAAGTTTGGAAGGTGCTTACCGATTTCGCCTCCTACCCATCCTGGAACCCGCTCATCATTTCCATTTCCGGAGAAAAAAGAACCGGTGCCCAGCTTGAGGTCAACATCAGTCCGCCTGAAGCCAAGCCCATGAAGTTCAATCCCCGCATCCTCGTGTTCAATGAAGGGCACGAACTCAGGTGGAAAGGACAGCTGGCTATTCCCGGCCTGTTCGACGGGGAACATTACTTCCTGTTAGAAGGCAATGGCGATGGCACGGCGGTCACCCACGGTGAGAAATTCAGCGGCCTGCTTGTAGGCTTGTTCGGCGGCATGCTCAAAAAAACCGAGCAGGGGTTCAATGACATGAATGCCGCTCTGAAGAAGGTGTGCGAAGAAGCGGTTAGTTAATTACTGCTCGAGCGTATAGGCACGCACCCGGTTGTCGTTGAATGTGGGAATGAGCATCAGGCGTTTCGACTGGATGAACTCCAGGTCGGCGGCGTTGATTTTATCCGGTGTGGTGTCAATGAGTTTCTGAATACCCTCCAGCAAGTTCACCTGCTGGGTCAGGCCCGCCCAATCGGTGGTCAGGTAATTTCCCCGGCCGGCAGACACCAGTCCGTCAATCCCTCCGGTATCGTAAAACTGTACTTTGATTTCTTTTGAGTCCAGACGGATCAGCAGGATGTTGTTGCGTGTTCCCACCAGCAGTCGGCCATGTTCCGCCAGGATGCCGTTGGGTTTGTCGAGGCTTTCGTCTTCCAGCCATACGTCGAGCTTTCCGTCTTTGAAGCTGTAAATGCGGTTGGTTTGCATGTCGGTGATGTACACCACGCCGTCTTCATCCACCGTTACGTCATTCAGGAATTTGGCGCCGGCAGCCGGATATTTGCTCAACACCTTCCCGTCCTGGATAGAGATCTCTACCAACATGTCGATGTCTGCCACATAGAGTTTTCCCTGTGAAATCCCCATTCCTTTCGGCGCATCCAGGCCGGTGGCCCAATTCAGCTTCAACATCTCCCCATCCGGTGACATCATGGAAATGAATCCGTTCTTGTCATGCTGTAAAGGATCCCCGTTGATATTGGAAACAAACAGCACACTGTCGGTTTCATCATACAGCACCGATTCCGGGGTTTTCAGAACCGCCTTCGTTTCCCAGACCAGTTTCACCTGTGGAGATTGAAAAGAGGATCCGTTCTGAGCGGATGAGAAAGTTACTGCGCCCATCAGGCACAGGGTAAGCCAGGCTGTTGTTTGTCTTTGCATCACAATAGGGGTTGGTTCCCAAATGTAGCAAATAAGAGGTTTGAATCATACAGAAAAAGCAGATGTGCCGGGAGGTTCCGCGCATCCGGTTGACGGGATGCCCGGGCTGATGTAAATTTGACGCTTGATAAAACAAGCTTATGTCGTCAGTTGTAAAAGAAAAGGTAAAGACCTGTGTGATGAATTTGGGATGGGTTCTGTTCACGCTCTCAGCCGAAACAGCAGGTGCTCAGGAACCACAAGCCGTTGATACTGCCACCTCGCCGGGCGTTCTTACACTGGACCTCGAGTTCAGGCCACGGGCTGAAGTCAGCTACGGATACCGCCGGATGCCGTCGGATACATCCCGCATCGGGGCGAACATCAGTCAGCGGGCACGCCTCAACCTGACATTTGAAAGGAAGGACTTTATCTTTCATTCATCCGTACAGGACATCCGGGTGTGGGGAGAAGAAGACCCGCGTACCGGCAAAGGTTGGCTGCAGGTGTATGAGACGTGGGTGCAACCCAAGCTGAACCGCAAGGGGAATTGGGCGGCCAGGATCGGCCGGCAGAAGATCACGTACGACAACGAACGGTTGTTTGCGCGCAACAACTGGCGACAGGCAGCCAGCAAGCATGACGCGGTACGGCTGATGTTTGATAACGACCGGATGAAGACGGAACTCATCGGTGCATTCAACCAAACCGCACAAAGAAGTTTCGGAACGGTGTATGACCCTTCCTTTGCTTACTATAAGGTACTCGCCACACATTATCTCTTTTACCGGATCCGTAATCTGCAGCTCACAACCATCAACTTCACCGATGGCTATCAGGATGCCACCGATCCGCACAAAACCCATTTTAAATACACAAGTGGTGGCCGCATCCTATGGATGTACCTGAAAGGAGACGCGGAAACAGTTGCACGTAAAGCGGATGTTACACTTGCGGCGTATTATCAATATGGAAGATTGGCCACCGGCGACCTGCAGCGCGCATACTACCTCGAACCTGAATTGTCGGTTTATCCATGCAAACGTTACCAACTGACCGTCGGTGCCCAGGTGTTCAGCGGTGACGACGATGCTGCCGACGGCACATCCCACGCCTTCCTGGCCCAATACGGCGCCTTCCATCGCCACAACGGGCACATGGATTACACGGCCGCCCAGGTGGCCACCACCAACCACCAGGGTCTGATCAATCCCTACATAAAACAGGCATACACCCTGAATGATCGCGTGAAACTCTCCTGGGATTCCCACCTGCTAGGCACCAACAACGGAAGGTATTACCGCGCGATGAATGACAAGGGGGTGATGACCGATTACAACCGGTGGTGGGGATGGGAGAACGACTTTGCGGTGGTATACAAGGCGAATGCATTCACCACCCTGGAAGCTTCCTGGATGTGCATGTTCACCAATGCCACCACCACACGGTTACCTGCAGTCGGGGGCGGTGATGCGGAAGTACTTCCCTGGTTTGCCTATCTGACGGCAACCTGGACGCCGCAGTTGTTCAACTCGTCGCACCGGAAATGATCTTGGTCTATACCATGCGGCATGCCGTATGAAAGCATTTGCGTACACGGCAAAATTTCTACCTTTGGCTGTTCCTTTAATGCCAACCTTATGAAAACCATTCTGCTTCCGACCGACTTCTCCGACGAATCGAAAAATGCCATCCGGTATGCGATCAACCTGTACGGCACCCAAGATGTGAGGTACATTGCGCTTCATGCATACGACCTGCAGCATCACAACACCACCATGATGATCAGCCTGGATGATGTGCTCAAGAAAGATGCGCTGGAGGCAATGGACATGGAGCAAGCGTGGTTGAAGAAAGAATATGCCGGGCAAACGCTGCCCCTCACCCCCGTTGTGCAAAAGGGCGAACTTCCCCTGGTACTTGAAAAAGTAATTGCCCACGAAAAGGCCGATCTCATTATCATGGGCACCAAAGGCGCCAGCGGTGTTTCCAAGGTGTTGCTGGGAAGCAATGCCGTTCGCGTGATCCAGTCGGCGCACATCCCTGTGATCGCGGTTCCGTTGAAGGCAGGTGTTCAGCCCTTGAAAAAAGTATTGCTGGCGGTTGATTTCAGGGAACCCTTCAAGCCGGGAGCTGCCGCCGCCACGCTGGACCTGTGCAAAACACATGGCGCAGAACTGATGATCGTGTATGTATCCGAAACAGGTGAGTTGTCAGCCGAAGCCGGCGAGAACAAGGGGAAGTGGGAAGCGGCACTGGCATCCTTACCGCATAGCATCCATGTGATCCGTGCCGCGGATGTAACGGATGGACTGGAGACACTGGCGAGTGAGCACAAACCTGATATGATCGCGATGACTGCCGGTGAAGGTGGCTTCTTCCGCAGGATGTTTCATCATAGCGATACCAAGGAAATGGTGCAGCATGCACACCTGCCGCTGATGATCATGCACAACGCCTGACGTCAGCTTTTTTCTAGATGTCTTTCTTGTAAACGATGGTCCGGTAAGGGAATGGAATTTCTATGCCCTCCCTGTCGAACGCCTCCTTGATGGACTTGAACAGGTCCATACGCATGTTGCGGCCTTCCGGGGCGGAGGGTGCCCATGCATAGCCGCGTATGTTCACCGATGAGTCGCCGAAGCCAACCACACGCACATCCACGGGTTCTTCACCGTTTGCTTTCTCCTGCGGCGTGCGGCCGTCAATCCACAGTGGATGGGCCATGACTTCCCTGCGAATGATGGAAAAGGCCAGGTCGATGTCGCTGTCGTAACTGATTCCGAAATTCAAAAATTCACATACCCTCGGATCACTGATGTCACTGTTGATGATTGTTTCACTGTTCATCGTGGAATTCGGGATGATGATGCGCTTGTTCTCGAAGTCGCGGATCACCGTGTGACGAAGGGTGATGTCTTCCACGTGTCCCATCAGGGTGTCTTTTACTTTGATAAGATCTCCCACGCGGTAGGGCCTGGAGATGACAAGAAATACACCGCTTACAATGTTGGCAAAAGCTTGTTGTGCGGCAAAACCCACGATCGCCACCAAGATACCGGCACCGGCGAACAATGTAAGTGCCAGGGAACGCAACGAGGGAATGGTGTAAATCACCAGAAAGAAGGCGGTGGAATAGATCACCAGCGTCATCGCATTGCTGAAGAAACGATAACGTGTGGCATCAATCTTCAGATGAGCGGCCGATGCCCGCACAAACCGGCTGATCAGCCAGCGCGTGATGCGCGTAATGATGATGGCCGCCAGGATGATCGATCCGATCGTAACCAAGTGCCTGACCTCAAGGTGCATTTCATGTAACCAACCCATGAACCAAAAATAAATATTTTCGGGTGATTAAGGCGCAAACCCGAAGCGCCTGTAGTTGCGGCTTCTGTATAAATTGCTGTATTTTGCGGCATGTTAAAAAAGCCCGTATATCTGTTCATGATGGTCATTCTGTGCATAGTGACCATGCATGGTGCGGGTACATGGCTCCTGTTCAAGGTCCGCCAGTGTCAGATAAGAAACGAGGTAAGGGAAAGAATCCGGGAGGAGGTTCCGGAAGAGGCGTTGGTGAAGTTCAGTGAAGGCAAGTCTTCCGGGGATATCGTGTGGGTGGAAGAAGACGAGTTTCAGCATGAAGGTGTGCTTTATGATGTGCTGTCAAGGGATACCACCGTCAGCGGTGAGGTGATCCTGTTGTGCATCCGCGACGGGGAAGAATCTGACCTGTATGCCTGGATGGAAAAAGTTGTGAAAGACCGCATGGGAAAAAGTGCCGAGGATGCAGGTCAGGAAGAATTATCGGATAGCCTGTCCAAGATAATGCCGTTGCAATTGCCCCGTATCCTGTTTTCGCAGGGAAATGCACTCAACATTTCAATCGGTAGTCAACCGGTCTATCACTCCCCCGGGCAGGGAATCGAATGCCCGCCGCCAGAGAGGGTATAACAAATCTGTGTGTCCTTCCGGAACATTCCGGAAGCGTTTGTTATACCCAAATTCTCATCATACAATGAAAAAGTATTTTGTACTGGCAATGTTCACAAGCATGACCCTTGCCGGATTTGCCCAGCAGTTAACCGTGTTGGATCAGACCAGCCTCCAGCCTGTTAGGGATGTGGTTATTTATAACAATAAACCAAAATTGGTTTTTGTTGTCACAGATGCACTCGGACATACGGATGTATCGGTTTTCAAAGATGCGGATAGCATCCGGTTTCAACATGTGGGATACCGGGACGCGGTGTATTCATACCAGGCGCTTCAGGGGATGGATTTTCTGTTGAAGCTCACTCCTGCCGCTTATTCCATGAACCAGGTTGTGGTCTCGGCCAACCGTACCTATGAAATAAGAAAGGACGTAGCCCAGCAAATGGATGTGATCCAGAGTTCCGACATCGCGTTCATGAACCAGGCTTCTTCCGCCGACCTGATGCAGGCTACCGGCCATGTAGCGGTGCAGAAAAGCCAGTTGGGTGGCGGCAGTCCGATCATCCGTGGTTTTGAAACGAACAAGGTGCTCATCGTAGTCGATGGTGTGAGGATGAACAACGCCATTTACCGCGGCGGTCACCTGCAAAACATCATCACCCTGGATCAAACCATGATGGATCGCGTGGAGATTGCCTATGGTCCCGGGGCAGTGGCATACGGAAGCGATGCCCTCGGCGGTGTTATGCATTTTATCACCCGCAAACCATTACTGGCAAGTGGCGACAAAACCGACGTTTCCGCTCACGTTTTTTCGAGGTATGCATCTGCATCCGATGAGCGTACCGTTCATGCCGATGCGAACATAGGCGGTGTAAAATGGGCTTCGCTCACCAGTCTTAACTTTTCCCGTTTCGGAGATCTTCGCCAGGGGGGCGTGCGCAATCCGTTCTACGGCGACTGGGGCAAACGTACCTTTTATGTAGAGCGCGTGGGAGACGTTGATTCGGTTTTCAAAAACCCCAATCCGAACATCCAGAAGCTCTCGGGCTATTCACAATACGATGTGATGCAGAAGGTGCTGTTCAAACCCACACAAAGAAGCGAGCATCAGCTCAATCTACAGTATTCCACTTCTTCGGATATCAACCGTTACGACCGCCTCACGCAAACCCAGGGCGGGTTGCCGCGATATGCCCAATGGTACTACGGGCCGCAAAAACGGTTGCTTGCAGCTTACACATTTGTGTCCATGGATACATGTAAAATGATGGACAATAGCACCGTCACCACCGCATATCAGAACATAGAGGAGAGTCGCAACGACCGCCGACTGGGCAGGAATGACCTGCGTCACCGGAGCGAACACCTGGATATCTTTTCCGTGAATGCGGATTTCAGCAAGACGATGGGTAAGCATAAGGTGTTGTACGGACTTGAAGCCTTCCTCAACGATGTGGCCTCCGTGGCTGAAACAGAAGACATCGTTACCGGCATGATGACCCCGCTGGATACACGCTACCCCGACGGAGGTTCGGTGATGACATCGTTCGCTGCCTACCTCACCCATTCCCTCGAACTGTATCCGAAGCTGGTAGTGAACGAGGGCGTGCGCTTTACACATACGCGCCTGCACGCCGCATTTGACGACACCACGTTTTTCCCGTTCCCGTTTCATGACGTCACCCAGCAATATGGTGCGCTGAACGGTAAGGTGGGCGTGGTGTACAAGCCGGGACACAAATGGCGCCTTTCCCTGGTGGCATCCACCGGCTTCCGTGCGCCAAACGTCGACGACCTCAGCAAGGTGTTCGAGTCGGTACCGGGTACCGTGATCGTGCCCAACCCTGACCTGAAAGCCGAACACACCTACAACATCGAACTGGGTGTTACCAAACAGCTGGGTGAAAACCTGACGGCAGGTGTTAACGGTTACTATTGTTGGTATGCGGATGCCATCACCACCCGGCCCGGAACGTTCAACGGCATGGATTCGGTGATGTACGACGGACAGATGGGGGCGGTGTTGATGAATGTGAATGCGTCGGAAGGATACATTTACGGCGGACAGGCATTTGTTTCCGCAGACCTCAGCAGGAATGTGTCGCTGTCTTCGGAGTTGAATTACACCTACGGACGCCTCCGTACCGATACCACCGACTATCCGTTGGATCACATCCCGCCGGTGTTCGGAAAGACCTCCGTGCTTGTGCACCTCGATCGTTTCAAGGGCGAATGCTTTGCCATGTACAACGGGTGGAAACGTTTGGCTGATTACAACCTGTTCGGCGAGGACAACATCGCTTATGCTACAGTGAACGGTATGCCTGCCTGGGTGACATTGAATGCGCGGGTCGCATATCAGATCAGTGCAGCGTGGCAGGTGCAACTGAGCATGGAAAACATCCTGGATCAGAACTACAGGGTGTTTGCGTCGAACATCAGCGCCCCTGGACGCAATACCTTTGTGACCGTTCGCGCCAGTTTCTGATTAAGAAAAGGCAAAAACAAAAGGCCGTTCCTTTTCGGGAGCGGCCTTTTCTCATTCTAAACATGCGCCTCTTAGCACGATATGTCAGGTGATACATAGATTGTGATGCCGGGAAGCGCATCGAATGTATTCCTGTACGAAATCAACCTGCAAAAGTTTTGCCAAACCGGATATTTGCCTGACATATGGAAATAAAAAAATGAACCACATAGGCACATAGCACACATGAGCTTTGTGGTGCCTGTTGTGAACCATGTGTCTATGTGGTTCAATCCGGGAATCACCAAATAGATTACCTGTTCATGATTTCTTCGCACGAGCGGAGCGTTTCCAGGTAACCGCTCCTGTGTGTTTCTTCCTGCTTTCTCCGGTACTGAAGGATGAAACGCGGATGCGGCAATGCAAATATCTCCCTGAACCATCCGTGTTCTTCATTCAGCTTCGTGAAATATTTATGCAGGATTCCTTCGCCGAGGCAAATGCAACATGCCTGCGACAGGCCGAAATCAATCTGTGCACGTATGGAGCTGATGATGAAAGGCCGCACCATGGCTTCCAGGTCTTTCCGGTCATAAAAGTTCAGGTTCTTTCCGTCGGCGGTGAAACCGAGCGGGCACAGGGCTGTCAGAAAAAAGTGACGAAAAAAAGCTTCTGCCCCTCCGTATTCACTGATTACACTGTACACGAAAGTGGAAGAAAGCTCGGGTCGCATGTGCAGGTGATGCTCAATGCCGCACGCCGATTGCAGCTGAATAGGATCGGTGAATGAGATGCCCGTGAGTCCGCCACCGAAACGCCCCGGGTTGATACCGAAGATACCGACGCGTGGATGTTCATCTTCATAAAACTTCCTGAAGAAAACATCGGTCAGTTCTGCTACCTGTGGATCTATATAAGGGTTCAGCACCTCCACGCCATCGGGAACGGGCAGTCCGCTTGACAGCGAGCTGTAAAATGCCTGGGCTTTGCGTCCGAATGTAGCGGATGGTATCATGGGTGCGAAGGTAGGAAAGGGAGTCTCAAGTCTCAAGTTTCCCGCCTTCGCTAAAGCTACGGCGGGCAAGCAAGTTTGTAAGGTGGTTTGCTTAGTAGGAGCAACCCTTTGGTGTTATGTCGTTGGATGAGAGATTGTGAATGAAGAAAGAACAGCGTTAAAATGGTTGAACCACATAGGCACATAAAACACATAGCTATGTGTTTTTATATTGTGACCTAATATGCCTATGTGGTCCGAAAAATCTTTTCATACCTATGAATTATTGGTTTACGTGTCCCTTCAACCGGAAACCATAACTTAGACGTGCAAATAACCAACAACGAATAACCAATAACCAATCCCCCCGCCCCATGTGGCCTGAATTATTTACCGAACGCATGCAAGCGCAATTGGGGCAGGAATATCCCGGGTTTCAACATGCATTGCAACAGCCTCCACCGGTGAGCTTGCGTCTGAACGGTGCCAAGGTATCGCATGCGTCGGCATTGGAAGAGGTGCCCTGGTGCATCGGCGGGTACTACTTGCCGGAGCGTCCGGTATTCGCGCTGGATCCCTGGTGGCATGCCGGAGCTTATTTTGTGCAGGAAGCATCTTCCATGTTGTTGGATGCAGTGGTTCGTCAGTTGTCGGGAACAATGCCTTTGCGGGTGCTGGACCTGTGTGCCGCACCCGGTGGCAAAACCACGCTGCTGGCTTCTGCCTTGCCTGAAGGGTCGGTGCTCGTGGCCAATGAAGTGATCCGCAGCCGGGTGACCATCCTCAAAGAAAATGTGATCCGCTGGGGAACCGGCAACGTGGTGGTCACGCAGAATGACCCGGAGGTTTTTGAGCGGTTGCCGGCATACTTCGACGGCATTGTGGTGGATGCGCCGTGCTCCGGAGAAGGATTGTTCAGGAAGGATGAGGCGGCGGCAGGGGAGTGGTCGGAACGCAACCTGGCCTTGTGTGCGGCGCGTCAAGCACGCATTCTCGAGTCGGTCACGCAATCCCTGAAACCCGGCGGGTGGATGGTTTACAGCACATGTACCTTCAACCCTGAAGAAAACGACCAGCAGATCGCCAAATGGGTGGACACCGGATGGGAGACGGTTGCTCTTCATATCGATTCTGTGTGTGGGTTTGTATCCACCGGATATGGCTACCAGGCCTATCCGCACCGCGTGAAAGGTGAAGGTTTTTACCTGGCGGTGTTGCGCAAACCGGATGCGGAGGAAAAAACTTTTCGGGAACCCAAGCATGCCTGGGTAAAGGGTAAAGGCCCCTGGGGGGATTCATTGAACGCGGGATGGACGTGCCGGCAATGGCGCAATGCCGAGTTCCTGTTCCCGGAAACAGTGGAAGCGGTCCTTCCCGGTTTGGAAGAAAAACTCCATGTGGTATATGCCGGTGTGGAAGCCGGTATCTTGAAAGGAAAAGACGCCATCCCGGCACAGCCGCTGGCGATGATGACCGATGCTTCCGGATTGCCATGGCCTGCGTGGGATCTCACTCCTGAAGAGGCGCTAACCTACCTGAGAAAAGATGTGTTGCCACCGGATGCATCTCATACAGGATGGGCGCACATTACATGCAAAGGACTAGGCCTCGGTTGGGCAAAGGTACTGCCGAACCGTGTGAACAATGCATATCCTGTGGCATGGCGATTACGGATGGCGGGTGATCCGGCGCAGGTGATCTGATTTCCGGGCGGAGTTGAGCCATTCAAAATAAATCTACCTTTGAGAAGTTGGATGAGATGTATTTATGGATAAACACATGAAGAATATAGGCTATGTGCTTCTGGGATGGATGGCCTGTGTTGGCTATGTACAGCAAGGTTCGGCACAGAAGATCGATACCTTGAGCCTGACAGGTGATGAACCTTTTGTTATAGTTGAAAATATGCCCCGTTTTCCCGGATGTGATGAGGGTGAATCTGTGCAGGAGCGTGACAAATGTGCGTTAGGTAAGATGCAGGAATTTCTTGTGAAGCACATCACTTACCCGGCAGATGCAATGGAGATGGGTATTACCGGAACCGTCATCGTGAGTTTTATTGTTGAGCGCGATGGTTCTCTCAGCGACATACAGATCATGAAACAGGTGGATTCACTGTTAGCTGATGAAGCCATTCGGGTTGTGAAGGAAATGCCCAAATGGGAGCCGGGTATTCAAAGAGGCAAATTGGTCAGAACAAAGTTTATGCTGCCTCTCAGGTTCGCCCTGGATGATGATGCCCCAACACCCCCCGAACAGATCGTGAACATGGGAATGAAGTTGGTGGAAGAAGGTGAGCACGATCGTGCCATTTTGTATTTTAATGAAGCCATCAACAGGCAACCCGACCTCGCACAGGCCCATTATGAACTGGGTCACGCATACCAATTGAAAGGCGAGACGGAGAAAGCATGTGAGGCCTTCGCCAAAGCGGCGGAGTTGGGAGATGCCGATGCCCGAAAAAAAACAGAGGACTTATGTGGCACAAAAGGCAAGTAGGAGCCGGGAGTATGATGATCGCAATGAAAATGAAAGAGGGCAGAAGATTATGCTTGCTGGGACTTATGCTGATGGGTCTGCATCAGGTAGGTCTCTCTCAAGATACATTGCCGGTTGCAGAAAAGCAGAAACCGGTATATGAAGAAGTGGAAGACATGCCCAGGTTTCCGGGATGTGAAGGTGAATTGGGATCGGATGAGAGCCGGGACATGTGTGCATTCAAGAAAATGCAGCAATATCTGGTAAAGAAGATGCAATATCCGCCGGCTGCAATTGACATGGGAATCAGTGGTACTGTATTTATTGGTTTTGTGGTTAATACGGATGGCAGCATCGATAGCGTGATCGTTGCCAGAAGTGTGCATCCTCTTTTGGACCAGGAAGCAATGCGTGTGGTGCAGGGCATGCCCTTGTGGAAGCCGGGTATACAAAAAGGAGTACCGGTCAGAACGAAGTTTTTTCTTCCGATCAAGTTCGGCTTGCGGGGTAAAGCGCCTTCTGTAAAGCAGTTGTTAAAGGACGGGCGCAAGCAACGCGAGTCGGGAGATGTCAATCTTTCCATTTTCTATTTTAAGGAAGTCATCAGAAGAGATGTAGGCTCGGCAGAAGCGTATTATGAGCTGGGCTTGTCTTGCCTCAAGCAAAGCAATCAGGAGAAAGCCTGCGAGGCTTTTTCCAAAGCGGCTGAACTGGGTAATTTGGATGCAAAGAAAAAGTTAACCGAATTGTGTAATTCGGAAAAATAAATAAGCCTGCGGATCTGCTCGTGGAGAGAAACATTTTTTACAGGAAGCTTCTGACCAAATCTGATGGTGAACTCCAGCAGATTCTGGATCGACCGGAAGCATATACACCTGAAGCCATCCTTGCTGCGGCAACCATTCTGGCGGAAAGAAAAGTATCCTTGTCACCCCATCACATGAAGGTGTTTGAAAAGACCCGGGGTGATATGGCTGCCTCACAACAAAAAGTGAGGTTGCAAGAAGAAGGTAGAGAAACCAATGTGCTTGGAAAACGCCTCCTGGCTGGCATGGTAGATATGTTGATTGTGGGTATTATCAGTTATATTATTGGGTGGGTGCTTATGCACACGTCCTTGCTGAAACCGCCTGCAGGTACCGTAATCAGTCTTTTGATCCTTTATGTTTATGTGACGTTGGCGAATAGCAGCTCCAGGGGTGCCAGCATTGGTAAAATGTTTTTTAGCCTTGGTGTGGTAGATAAGAATGGCAACAACCTGACCTTTAAGCAAGCTGCATGGCGGTACGGTGTGCTGCTGATTCCGTATGCTGTTTTTCGGGTATTGAATGATGCTGGTTTGATCTTGTTTGGTTTCTTCGACGGCCTTATGTGGGTATATTGGCTAACCATCATTTATTTTCCCCTGACGGATCCTCGCCGAAGGGCATTTCACGATCTGTTAACATCCACTTACGTAAAAGGAGATCTTGACACCCGTGAACTGAATGTGGCATATCCAGCAAACAGGAAGAGGGTTTTTGTGGTCCTGTCTTCGCTGATGGTAGCGGTCATCATGGGAGTATCCATCAGCACTACCCTAAGTGGTGGTTTTTACTTTAATATTAACCCGCAAATCACGGCTGATGTTGAAACCCTTCAACAAACAGCCAATGACATTCAACTCATGGATGGAGTGAATAAAGTAGGCATGACCCTGGCCACAAGCAACGGTTTATCAAGTATTAAAGTGGAAGTTATTGTGGATGACATTTCAGAATCACCCGATCTGTACGATAGGATCTATGCGGTTTTGCAGCAAAAAGCACCTGGGTTACTCAAGAAGGTGGATCATACGGATATTACACTGGAGTCTGGATTTGACATGATGTTTGCGTCTGCCAAAAAGAGTTCTACGAAGACTTACAAATAGTCCGAATGCAGGTTGACGATTGTTGTTCAACCCATTCTCAATCCTGTGTTTCTGAATCATTTTCCCGTTTGAGCTTTAACTTTTATTCCGCTTACAGCAAAATGGCAGCCCATGAAAAAAAGTTGTGCCATTTCAAAAATTGGTTTATTTTTGCCAGCCTCTTAGACGTTCTTTAAGAGTATTGGTCCGGTAGTTCAGTTGGTTAGAATGTCCCGCAAGTAATGCGGGAAGGTCGCGAGTTCGAGTCTCTGATGAAAGAGACAAGAACATCAAAGGTGTACCTGGCAAATAAAAGAAAAGCATGTAGCTGAAAGAATGTTCAGCTTGAAAATATTGAGTTCTTAGTTTTTTGGTCCGGTAGTTCAGTTGGTTAGAATGCCTGCCTGTCACGCAGGTTAAAATGTTCTTTAAAATATTGAAATTCAATACGTTTGAAAATAGGTGGCAGAAATTTTCAAGCAGTTTTCAAGCGGATTGCAAAAGTTGAAAAATGTAAATTTGTTATATGGTCCGGTAGTTCAGTTGGTTAGAATACATGCCTGTCACGCATGGGGTCGCGGGTTCGAGTCCCGTCCGGACCGCCAACAAATAAAGCCCTTCGATGTTTCGGAGGGCTTTTTTATTGCTTGAAAAATCAGATTTTCTGCTTGAAAATTTAAAAAATAACCTAATTCAAAGGCGGCAGATCAGCGTATTCCTGCTTGTCTGCAATAATTTTATCCCTTCCTCCCAGTCTGAAAAAATCTTTTCTAATAGTATGTGCCCCCATTTCCGTTTCAGGAAATTGTTGCAGCAGTTTCAAAGATTCTTTTAACGGCACGGAAGTATCCAGCCATAATTTTTCCGTTTCGGGATGAAAGATCACCGGCATCCGTTTTTTTGAATTGTGAATCTGTGCCATCAACGGATTGGCTTCGGTTGTGATGATGCTGAATGAATTGATAATTTCTCCGGTCTCTCTGCTCGTCCATGTATCCCATATTCCGGCCAGAGTAAAAATGCTACTTCCTCTTACCGATATGCGGTAAGGGTATTTATCTTTTCCAATGTGCCTCCATTCATAAAATCCATCAGACGGAACGAGACACCTTTTTGATTTGACGGGTCCCCTCCATGTCGGCTTCTTATCAATGTCTTCCGACTTGGCATTGGCAGTATTGAATTTCAGCTTCTCCTCTTTCGACCAGAACGGGATCAGCCCCCAGCGCATAAGTTGTATTTTGTCTGGTGTTTCATTGGTTACCACCGGAAGATGCGGAGCCGGATTGGTAAAACAGGAAACATGGTACAGAGGATCATATCCATTTCCGTCTTCAAGTTCAGCGTTCATACGCTGCTCCAATTCTTTTTTACTTGCTGATATGGAATAATGGTAGCACATAACTTAATCAATAATAATTTTCCTCACCGGCACCTTTCTGAACACCTTATCGCTCTGGCCAAACAGGTAGTCGGGATTTACCTTGAAGTCCTTTACAATGCCGAGCAATAGCGAATGATTTACCACCTGCAGGCCGTTGCTGATATTGGTGATGGTGCTGGTATCATAGCCGTACCTCTGGGCGAACTCTCTGTAATCCCTTACTACGCCTCTGCTTTTCAGCTCCTTCAAGGCAAGCATGAAGCGATGACTGATAAAACTCTTTTCCTTATATAAAGGTGTGTCCTTGCCTTTCTTCTTTGTGGATGCCATTGCGTGAATTATTACTTAGCCGTTTTTAATTCCCTTACCTCATTTTTCAGTTCCAGAAAACTGTTATGCAGCTCTGCAATCTGCCGGTTAGTATCCGATTTGCCGGAAGGAAGGTAAGAGCTTAGCTTCCTGGCCACATACCAGAGTTCCCTCACTTCACGCACATCAACCTTATATGGGGGATATTGGTCATTATCACTCACAAGCAACAGGCTTTCATCCTCCTTTATCTTATTGAACACCCGCTTGACAACAATGCCTTCATTGGTTACTACCACATACACATATCCTTCCTTTATGTAATTAAAGTTCTCGATATACTTTCCGATAACCCAATCCTTGTGGAAGATCACCTCCTCCATGCTGTCTCCTTCTACTTCAAAACAACGGAAAGTAGCATTTCTGAACTCCGGGCCGGGCAACGTAAAGGCCGGAAGATCCTTGAAATATTCCACATCGTCAAAGCCACGAAGATAACCGGCAGCAGCTTTAGTATCTACCATCACGATATTATCCTGACCGGCCTTATCAACGGTTACAATTACCGGTTTGATGTTCTGCCCATTCAAAATTTGCTGCAAATCACCCTTCGCAGGAGCTAATGATTCCAGAGGCATCCCTTCTCCGTTGACAATGTATTTCAGGCTGATCGGATAACCTTCCGCTTGCATGTCATGGAGCATGTCAATAGTGGCAAAGCGTCTGCCCTTTTTGATGTCGTGAAACTTCTGCCCGCTGATACCAATAGTGTGGTAGAAATCCGAGTAAGATTTGATAAAACCTTTCTCCTTTAGAAGCTCCACAACCTCTAAAAACCTTTCGCTGATTGACTTTTTTGCTGTGCTCATAAAGTTTGACCAAAGTTTTACTAAAAACGATACAAAATAATTTGGACGTTACTCATTATGGGTATATTTTTGAACCAAAGTTATGTGATTTACTAAAAGTAACCAAATTTTTACTGAAAATTTACCCTTAAATGTTTTCAAAGGACGAAATAGCCCGAATAAAAGAAGAATTACCCATCAGGGCAGCTTATATCATACATGAAAAGACCAATATTTCCCGTCCTACCATCTATAAATTCTTTAACGGAGGCAATGTAAGACCCTACTATGCTTCCGAAATTCTTGCCTGTGCCCTGGAACTGCTGGAAGAAAAGAAAAACACGCTGGGTTCCCTCAGGAAAAAGTACAACATCATCATGGAAGATCCGGCACCTTATGGCAAGGAGGAGTCAGGTGATATTCCCCAAAACGAGTAAAAATACTGAATATGGAAGTCATTGTCATTGAAAAAGAGGCATACTATAAAATGATTGCTGAACAGACCAGCTACACCAAGCGGGCTGTCAGGGAAGCTGTAAAGGAAATTATGCAGGAACTGACGGTTAAGAATGACGGAGACGAATGGCTTTCGAGAGATGAGGCCATGCAGATACTTGGTATTAAAAGCAAAACAACGCTTCAAAAGCTGAGAGACGATCCCGAAAGCAAAATAGTATTCAGCAAAAACGGCAGGATAATCAAATACAGGAAAACCAGTCTGTACGAATACCTCCAGAGACATATTGTAGAGTAAACCCTGACAACCGGAAATTTTTTAGCAATGGCGATAACCAATTTTGAAGACTATACGGCAAACCTGTCTGACAAGGAGATTGAGCTTGCCTACGCCATTGCCGGTGCATTTAAGCGGAGAATCGGAAAGGAGAACATTATTTCCAACCGCCAGATATGTGCAAAAATGAAAGCACGGGGCGATCACATTACCCCTCCACGTCTGCGGAAAATTATCAACTACATCCGCAACTATGACCTGTGCCCCTTGCTGATCTGTAATTCCAAAGGCTATTACGTGGCATCAGACCCGGAGGAGGTGAAAGATTATATCCGCAGTCTGAGTGAGCGTGCAGGCGCCATCAGCTCGGTAAAAGACAGCCTGGAAAGACAGCTAAGCAATCATTGTAAAACCTAAAATTTAAAAACATGGACAATTACACCAAGAAGCTGCTGGAAGAAACAGCAGAGAAAATCTACATGAAAGAATTAAGACGGATGATCTGGAAAGAATGGACCCGTCCGGGATTAAAAGGCAATGACCATCTGGTACTGATCGGGATGGCCAGTCACTTCGGACTGACTGAATTTGCAAGGGAGCTGAAAGCGAATCTTGATCAGATGTGTTCCATCAAAAACGAGTGCATGGATGAAGCCTAAACAGATTAAATGGGAATACCACGATAAGGATTACTACGGGCATCCGGTGCAGGAATGGGTCGGAACGATTGAAGACGGAAGCCCTGTACGCTTTGTAATAAAGGCAGTGGATCCAGGCAGTGATGAATACCTCATCCGCAATGACGTGGACGGAATACCACAGGTTAGCTGCATAGGGCTGAAAAAAGCCAGAAAGAAAGCACAGGAGCTGTTCAACTGCTATGTAATGAGCCTGGCGGTATCCTGATTATTCACCGGAAAAATTCAAACAATGATCATAATACATTATCCCAATACATTCAAGGCGCTGAACAGTTTTATTGATGACTATAATGAACAACAGGAAGCCGAAAAAGACAAGATAAAAGGCAGTACCCTTCTGGCAGCAAAAGAAATCGTCAGAATATACGGGGCCTCGCTGGTCAAGGTAAATGGCATACAACCGATTGATAAGACTGATTTGCCACCATTAGTGACCAATAACGTCCAGTTGTCCCACCTGCTGAAACAAAGTACCCGTACAGTTCAGAGGCATATCAAAAAACTGATTGTAGCCAATATCATCACAGGAAAAAACTGGCATGGCTCCAACTCCGGTTACGAGCTGTTCATAAACCCGGATTTTTTGTTGACAGGTGAAAAAATCAGTGGAAAAAGTGCTCAGAAAACCCTTGATGCTGCTCTGACTGAAAGTTGCCGGAATGAGGCAGAATCAGCCTTTTCAAAAGAGCATACGACAAATTGTCCTCATACCTATTCTTGTAACACAAGTAACAATAAAACTAATATAATAATAGCGGTGGAAAAGCCGGAGGACAACATCGCTGTTGCTACTGATCCATTAACAAATAACACTGGTAACACTACCGGTGACAGTTCAGAAAGGTGTTCGCTGCCGCTCACGGATAGAAATTTTTCAGGTTACACTTCCGGAGACGGTGCAGGATACACAGGGAAAATTGAGCAAAAAAATCTGGAAACAGACGAAGAAGCAGGGAAAATTGAAGCACAACGGGCCGGAAAAAAGTCGTGCACAGGTGGTGCTGATGCACACTCTCCGGCCCGCTTCAATTCCCTAAATATGTATGTTAGTCTGCTCTGGCTGATGGCAAAGAACCTGCTGTACGAAGGCGTTTATCTCACAGAACGGCAGGCAGAGATCGGCAAAAGTTTCATCCGAAAGCTCTATGCACCGGTTAAAACGGAAGACCTGGGCAGGATACACAGCATTTATGCAGAACGCATTTCGCTGGTGGCAAAATACATCAGTCGTGATCCTCAAAACCGTTATGTCCAGCTTCCCTACCTCTTCTTCGATCCGAAAAACCCCAACGGTTTTGTGGGCACAAAACGCTGGCATGAAGATTACCGGAGACGGAAGAAAGAAGTGCAGGCAGAACTGGTGCTAAACCGGCAGATACAAAAATTCATCCGCAACAAGACCGGACAAACAGCCAAACAGAAATCCCAGCTGCAGGTGTTCCGTGAATGTGAGCAAACACTCGGCAAGATGAAGGATCCAACACTGGTGCAGCGGTTTTATGCAGCGGTGATGGATAACCAGACCTACAAGCATGTATGTACCAGTTGAAACTAATCAGAACCATTAAAAACCAACGGATATGATAGACTTATTCAATATCAAAAAGAAAGTGACGGGAGGCATCAGGGAATACGCCACCATGATAGCCGAAAAACATTCCCTTGACATCAATCAGGTGAAGATTAATCTCACCTGCATTAACGGACAGGTGGGCGTACATATTTACAATGGCGGTAAATACATTGAGTCCATTGAAATTGACGAACTCATCAGATACTTCAACAGATAACAATGCCCTGGAAATTAAATCAAGATTCTTTCAGCAAATGCGTGGTGTATTTCAGTGATGGAAACACACGGACTTTCTATTCCATAGACTGGACCCACAAGTTTACCAAAAATCGGAACCGGGAACTTGGCCTATCCAGGCTGGAAAAAATGCTGGCAGGATGGGGTAATAAGGTGAGAAAAGCAATTATATACGATACGGCTACGGACAGGGAAATCATGCGGTATTCTGATGGTGTCAGGGAAAATCCGGCAAACCAGTAAATAATGAAAACGATAAAAGAACTTTACCACCGGCTGAATTACGAGAAAGACTTTGAGAAAAAGTATCCCGGATACAGTACCCGTGATGATAAAATCCATGTGCTGTATATCGGCCCGTGCCTGAACGCTTCCGGTCTGTACAGGATGATACTCCCTGCTCTGGAGATGAACAAGACACGATCCCATGCGGGCATCATTTCCAATATCCACCGGTGGGATTTTACCAAACGTTTTGATGATTACGACCATCCAGTTGATCCCAGATTGATTGAATGGGCGGATTATATCGTATTGCCAGCCATGATGAATGATGCCTCCTACATACTGGACACTTTCCTGAAAAAGAACAAGGCACTGGAGTTTGTGATGGATATTGACTGCAACCTTCACGAAATACCAGAAGGCCATCCCGGTTTCAGGCAGGTAACAGCAAAAGACAAGGACACCCTGCTGGCCAATATATCAAAAATGGACTACCTCACGGCACCGTCTGAATCATTGCTGGATTATTACGACCGGCTGATTGACGGAAAACACAGGCAGTCTCATGTGTTCCTGGACTATTTCCCCAACCTGCTTTCCAACTATATCTATGAAGGCATCAAAGATATTTTCAGGAGCAGCTCTGAAAAAGTCCGCATTGGGCTGGTGATGAATGCCGGTCATCTTCACGATCTGGCTATCATAGAAAAGGTCATCCGGCAGATCATGGAAAAATTTAAAGACAAGGTTGAGCTGATTGTTTTCGGCTGGAAAGACAATGACGCTGCATTGAAAGATATTCCGGTAACATGGGAGAAACCGGTTCCGGTAACGGAATACTTTGACACGCTCAACAACCTGATGTTTGACATAGCCCTGTTACCCTTGAAAGATATTCCTTTCAACACACACGGTAAATCCTTTCACAAATACCTGGAGCTGGCCACCTTTCATGTACCGGTGATTGCATCTGATGTTTCTCCCTACCGGGAAGTGATAAAGGATGGAGAAAACGGCTTCCTGGCAAAATCGGATGAGGACTGGATATCCCGGCTGGAAAAGCTGATTGAAGACAAAAGTTACTGTGAGCAGGTGGGATATGAAGCATGGAAGCAAGCATGGGGAAAGTATGCCTGGACGATGAACAGCCTTGCCCCCTTACAGAATTTATTTAACGGGTAAAACAAACTATATGATTGACGGACAAAAGTTTTTTCTATTCCTTTTTGCGTTGCTGGTTGCAGGCGGTGTAGGATTGACTTGCTATTGGCTGATGGGATTTGAGGTAACGGTGTTACTGTTTCTTATATGTCTCACCTCCTTTTCCTTCTATAATTGGTCTCGCAGAAAGTAAACTATTTAAGTTATTGCTTAAATAGTTAAATTTGCCTATCTTTACTGAAAGACTTTTTGTTATGGAACGAACCTGTATAAGAGCCTTAGCCGACCACAAGCAGATCAACCGGTGTAAAAAGAAGATTATTGAAATAGAATCAGAGCTGACTATGCTGGCTTCAGTAGTTGGACTGATTGGGAACAACACTCGTCTCAAAATCCTGTACCTGCTTCAAGTTGAAAAAAAGCTCTGCGTATGCGATTTAAGTGATATTTTGAATATGACCGTTCCGGCCATTTCACAGCAGTTACGAAAATTAAAAGATGGCAGAATCATCAGCAGCAAGCGGGAAGGAACAGTAATTTACTACTCGCTGACCAGTAAATACCAGAAGATTGTTGCAGGAATACTTAATCATAGTTCAAGTAAAAGCCTGATTGAAACATGAACACAAGGAATGATAAAGGGCTAATAGGTGTAGGTATATTGACAGCGATTGCCGCTTCCTTATGCTGTATCACCCCTGTACTTGCTCTTATTGCAGGAGCAAGCGGTATGGCTGCCACCTTTTCCTGGCTGGAACCGGCACGCCCATATCTGATTGGTGTAACCATACTTGTTTTAGGTTTCGCCTGGTATCAGAAATTAAAGCCCAGGAAGGAAGTAGATTGTGACTGTGAAGCAGACGATAAACCTTCTTTCTGGCAATCTAAGAAGTTCCTGTTCATTGTTACCGTGTTTTCGTTTCTGATGCTGACTTTTCCTTATTACTCCGGCATTTTTTTTTCCAAAAACGAAACAAAGACCATTATTATTAAAGAAACAGATGTTATGGAAGGTATATTAACCATCGAAGGTATGACCTGTACCGGATGTGAGCACAGCGTGATCCATGCCCTCACCAGCCAAGAAGGTGTAATAGAAGCAACTTCCTCTTACGAAACAGGGATGGCCAGCGTAAAATTTGATAAGACCAAAGTTTCTATTGACCAGCTCACAAAAGCAGTGGAAAAGGAAACCGGATACAAAGTAGTGGGTAAAAAAATTAATCGGTAAAATGGAAACTTCAATTCAACTGAAATCAATTATTACTTGTCCTTATTGCGGACATAAGATAGAAGAAACCATGCCAACGGATGCCTGCCAGTATTTCTACGAGTGCGAAAATTGTGGAAAGGTGATTAAGCCAAAGGAAGGCGATTGTTGTGTGTATTGTTCTTACGGTACGGTTCCCTGTCCGCCTGTACAAAATGGTGAAAATCATTGCTGCTAAAAATCTTTGGTAGTAAATCCTTCCCTGAATTTATCCCCCCGATAAATTCCAATGAATTGAGCAGTAAGGGCTTCAAAAGATAGTCCTGAAAATCCGCTTGCCTTTTTGGTAGTTCCTGCGAATTAAGCACCTTTTATCTGCCTGCAAACCCCTCTACTTTTACTCCCGTTGGCGAAGCGTTAGAGCAGGATTTTTCCGCCAGAACCCTATATAGTCTTTCGTGCAAAACGAAAACTATATACAGACAGAGCCGGAAAACTTCCTATATACACTTCGACCTGCAAAACATCCTGTATATACAGATTGAGCTGCAACGCTGACTGTATATAGGCAAAGTCGCAAGCCACACTATATACAGGAGATTTTACAAAATCAAATGTATAGCACATGCCACTGGACATAACCTATAATCAGGAACGCAAAGGAATCGAGTTGTACTTCCCCGGGAAACCCGATCAGGATGTAATCAACCGGGTCAAGGCGATGGGCTTTAAGTACAGCCGCAGACAACGCATGTGGTATGCAAAGGAAACACCGGAACGAAAGCAGTTTTCAGAAAAGCTGAAAGATGCTCTTGAAAACAAAACAGACAGCCCTGAAATTCATTACCAGCCATCCTATCTGCCCACCAAAGAAAATCTGGAAAGCAAAAATTTCAGCTATGTGAACATCAGTGCCAAAAATGATAAGGGCGAGCTGATCTGGGACAGCTATGTTCTGTTTGAACCTTCCCGTCCCACTGCGGAAGGTATTGCCAGTGTGTTTGCCAAAAACAAATATGGAGACAAGCTGAACAGCGTCAATGTGTATCCACGCAACTATATTACCAAAGCACGGGTGCTCTTTGAAAAAGGAGAAATTATTCAGCCGGTAAATTCCAATCCAGATGAACCGGAGATTGTGCAGCAAGCAAAAGAATTACCGAAAGAAGAAGCAGAACCGGTAAAGGAAATCGAACCACCGGTTCCGGAACAGGAAAAGATTACCGAAAAGGCAGTGGATGAACAAACGGATACAGACCAGAAAGAGCCTGAGATACCAGAAGCTCAACCTGAAACCACTCCGTCCCATCCCATACTAACCGGACTGCAACCGGCCTATTGGTCAAAAGAAGATGAAGAATATCCGGTCAACAAGGTAACGGTGGAAGAAATTGCCTACAATCAGGCAAGGCTTCGTACTGCACTTCTTGACAAGTTGGCGGCTTTACCACTGGAAACACAATACGCCATTGCAGAGCAACTGGCACTCAAATTCAAGGCAAGACGGCCATTGGCCGATTATGAGTCCGGTCTGCAATCACTGGGAAAAGACAGCGATAAAAAGAAAGCGGCTTCTATCCGCTCTTTTGTGGACGATATTTTTCTGAATAATGCGGTTTACCAACAACCTCATGATTCTGCCGTGTTTGCCCACATGATAAATCTGCTGATTGACTCTTCCGATGTATTGGTGGATCATCCCAAAGAAAAGAAAACTGCATCCAAAGGCAAACAAAGTCAGCATGACCTGAACAAATCCGTTGAGGAGTTTATTGAGCAAAAAGATAAGGAAGACGGCAACTATACCGCAGAGGACAAAGCCTTCATCTCACGGTACACCGGTTCAGGTGGGCTGATCAAACAAGGTGCGAAAGGCAAAGGTGTATTGTATGAATATTATACACCGGATGAGATTGTGAAACGCATGTGGGCACTGGCCAATAAATACGGATACAATGGAGGAGATATACTGGAACCGGCCTGCGGCACCGGGAACTTTTTAAAGTATGCGCCTGCAAATGCTGAAATCTGGGGCATGGAAATCAATTCTACTTCCCGGAGAATTGCACAGATACTCTATCCGCAGGCTATAATTTTTGAGAAGCCCTTTGAGACTTTCTTTTTCAAAGGCAATGTGCACCTGAAAGATGATTTTGGCGATGTGCATTTCAGCCTGGTGATCGGCAACCCTCCTTACGGAGAGTTTTCCGGCAAATATGCAGGCATGGGTGAAAAGAAATGGACGGGAGCTACCGAATACGACCAGTATTTCATTACACGGGGACTGGATCTGCTCAAATCGGAAGGACTGCTGGTATTTATCATACCCAGCGCCTTTCTTTCCAACAACTCCAAATACAATAAGATTAAGGAGAAGATAGCCGCCAAAGCCGACTTGATTGACGCATACCGCCTACCCACCGGAATTTTCAGTACCACAGACATTGGAACGGACATCGTGGTATTCAGGAAGAAGAAAATCATTAAACCCGCAGCGTAATGAATGTACTGGAAAACAGGAAGCATACCATTGTTCACGAAAAAACCATGCAGGAAATGGCAAACGACAGTAATAAGATAAACGAGCTGAAACAGCTCATCAAAATTGAACTGGATACATGCAGTTCCCGGATGTGGCCTCATGTATGCCAGTTAAAGCAGACACCGGAAGGCTATAAAAGAATTGAGGATATGGTGATCCGCCTGGTAGCTAAGGAAGCCATGCTGGTAGGATCGGCCATTGCATTGATTGAGCAGGAGTTCAGCCACCTTGATTAAATCACAGAAAATGGCAGAGAAAAAAACAGATAACCTTAAAAAACTGGCGGCCTTTTTATCAAAGCATACCACCATCAATGCCTCAACCGATGGTGGTGAGGCAAAGACCACATTTGGAAGACTGGGTAAACGTGCTTTTAAGGAGCTGGCAGAATACCTGGAATTGAAAGAGTATGATGTTCATTACAACAAATCCGGTGATGCAGGCAGTGGTGATCTTCGGGTAATGGGCATGTACGAACCGGAAACAGGCATTTATATTTCATTCAACAAAGATGGCTTTCACGGAGAACAGAACGTGCTCTACCGGAGCATTAAGCACATGAAGGATTATACCGGTGGGTCCAACCATTATTTTTCCGAAAAGGAATTTGCCACACCGGGAACCATCAGGAAAAAAGTAAAGGAACTGCTGTATGTCGGTAGCCGGGGCCCTGATGATGAACCTTACGACAAAACCACACGGGACGAGACAACAGAAGAAGAAAAAGCCATTGAGGAAAGAACAGACACCACCGGCCTGCTGATCGGTGATGAATGGTTTAAGCAGAATCCAGCTAAAATTCTCGGAGAGGAATATGACACCACTGACCGCTTCGGAAAGAAAATCAAAAAGGTCAGGGGCGGCATTGACCATGTGATTCAGGGTATGGACATCCGTGAGGATGACATTCCCAAACCTCACACAGAAGCACTGGAAACTACTGTCAAACTACCCGCAGAACAGCTCTATACAAATAAAGATGCACAGGCCAATATTGACAAGGTGCTGGAAAAGCAAAAGGCAATACAGTCCAAACGGGAACTGGATAAAAAACTTGGTAAAAAAGAGGAAGTCTGTGAGGAGGGATATATCTGCTTTGAGGACATCATAGAGCAGTACAACGAGGGCATCACGGAAGATGAAATCAAAGCATGGATCTGGTACAAAAGAAAAACGGGCGGTTTTAACGATGAAAGCGTGATCCTGAACAAAAAGAACGGATGGAGCAAATACGTTATTCCGCTTGCAGAAATTGAGAAATACCTGAAACAATGGCTGAAAGAGGGAATTGTCTGTTACTACAAAGGCGACTATATGCCCGGAGTGCTTTACTATGCCGAAAGGGTATATGACAGGCAGTCCCAGCTACTCAGAGAGAAAGAGGAGATCATAAAGCTGTTCGGACAGGAGCAGTACGACCGGCAGTGGAACGGGCTGGAAAACATCAAGCCACCCAGGCTTACACTGACCGACCCGCAGGTGAATAACCGGCTGTTCATCAAACCGACCTCCTCATTTGCCAGAGAGGTAATGATCGGTGAGCTGGTGGATGGCAATTCATTCAGGAGATACAATTACCAGAGCGGAAAATGGGAAGACGGAGACATGCCCCTGACAGAAGCCTTTAAGGAATGGCTACGCTCCCTTCCAAAAGATGAGTTCATTAAGTCCAACGATTACAACATCGTGTACTATTATCTGGAAAACAAACAGCCCCCACGCCATTATGACAAGGAAGAAAAGCTGCGGATAAGGCAGAACGCCAAAATGGAAGGAGACGAACTGTTTATCCGCTTTATGGCCGAAGCCATCAAAAGAGAGGATCAGCAGCGCATCGAGCAGCTCTGGAACGGAAAATACAACGGCTATGTGGAGATCAACTATTTTAAGATACCGGTCGCCTTTACCGCTTCCGACACCTTCAAGAACAAGCCTCTGTTCATTCGTCCGGCTCAACGGGAAGGTATCGGTTTTCTGAGCGTCCATGGCTCCGGCTGCATCGCTTATGACGTGGGTGTAGGCAAAACCATGACGGCCATACTTTCCATTGCCAATGCACTGGAAAGCGGTCAGTGCAAACGTCCGCTTATTGTAGTTCCCAACCAGACCTACAAAAACTGGCTGGCAGAGACACAGGGAGTCATTGAGAAAGGGAAAATTGTGAGTTCCGGTGTGCTGCCACAGTACAAGGTCAACGACCTGTATAATCTCGGAAAGGAATTTATCGAACAGCTCACCGGTAATGACGGCAATATTCAGCCGGTGGATGAGCATAGCATTAGCGTAATGACCTACGAAGGCTTTAACCGGCTGGGCTTCGGAGAACATACCTGGAATGAGATCGGACGGGAAATGTATGACATACTCAATCAGGGTGTGGAAGAAAGACGGGAACAGGTAAAGCTCTTTGAACGCATCGAGGAAATGATGGGCAAGGGATTGAAAGGTGGTATGATCAATATCGAGGACATCGGATTTGATTTTCTCGTGATAGATGAAGCCCATGCCATGAAGAAATCCTTTACTCAGGTCAAAGGAGAAGTAAAGGAAGACGGCAAAAGCAGGGAGCGTGCCGCTTATGAAATTCGCTCCGGCCAGCCGTCCATGACCGCATTAAGGGGGTTCATGGTCAGCCAGTACATCCTGCGAAATAATAAAATGAGGAATGTGGTGCTTCTTACCGCAACCCCCTTTACCAATAGTCCGCTTGAAATTTATTCCATACTGGCACTGATCGGCTATCAGCAGTTGGAACGCTGGGGAATCAAAAACATACGGGAGTTCTTCGACACTTTTATCAAGACCAGCATGGAGCTCGTGATCAATGCCAAGCTGAAACCAGAAAGGAAAGAAATCGTGATGGGCTTTAACAACCTTATTGCCCTGCAACAGCTCATTTTCAAATTCATTATCTATAAAACCGGAGAGGATGCCAGTATTCAGCGTCCGAACAAGATTGTGCTGCCCATGACCAGCGAAAAGGTGGGAGATCAGTATGTCCCGCTTCCGCCTGAGGAGCAGGTCAGTACCAATCTGGCCATGACACCCACACAACGGGGTTTTATGAAGGACGTTGAACTGTATGTCACCGGCAAAACTTCCCTTACCAATTTCTGTGTCAATGCCAGAGGCATGGAAGATACCGAAGGTGATGAGAGCGGTGCCGGTGAGGAACTGGACGAAAGTCGCATGTCTTCCGATGAGGAAGAAGGAGCCAGAGTGCTGCGGGGACTGTCATTTGCAAGGCAACTTGCCCTCAGTCCGTTTTTATACGCCTGCAACCCCGATAAAGAACCAACCTACGAACAATACATTGAAACTTCGCCCAAACTGAAATACGTGATGGAGTGTATCCGCTCGGTAAAGGAATATCACGAAAAGCGGAATGAGGAAGTATCCGGTCAGGTGATCTATATGAATGCCGGTGTGAATTTCTTCCCCATGATGAAAGACTATCTGGTGAAAAAGATCGGCTTTGGGGACAATGAAATAGGCATTATCCGCAGTGGCATGAGCAGTACCAAAAAAGAAGGCATCAAGGAACGCTTTCTGGCAGGTAAGGTGAAAATCATCATCGGCAGCGCCACCATCAAGGAAGGGATTAACCTGCAAAACAAATCCACCGTGCTGTATAACTGCTGGCTGGACTGGAATCCGACTGATGTGAAACAACTGGAAGGACGTATATGGCGGTTCGGCAACAAGTTCGCCAATATCCGCATTGTCAATCCCCTCATGGAAAACAGCATTGACACCTTCATCTTTCAAAAGCTGGAAGAAAAGACCAGCCGGATCAATGAGATATGGTACAGGGCAGGCAAAACCAATGCCCTCAACCTGGAGGAGTTCGACCCATCCGAATTGAAAATGGGGCTGGTTACCGATCCGCAGGCACTTGCAGAACTATTGCTCATGGATGAACGGGAAAAATTGCAGGACAACATCAACAGCCTCAGCAATCAGAAAAGCGTGCTGGAAGAAATAAGCGAGGCCAGGGATAATTTCAATCAGAACATCGGGCATGTGAAAGAAGCGGTCAACCGCTACAAACCCCAACAGGAAGGCGCAAAAGCCAGAACCATTGAGACCATATTCAAGATTTACAAGGACTATCTCGAAGATGGGAACACAGAAACTTCCTACCGGGATGAGAACATTTTCGATACGGTACGAAAAGCCAATGCCATTCTGAAACGGGGACTGGAACAGGTGCTTGCCCCCAGAGGACTGGATATGAATTTCAGTAAGGACAGCGTACTGGGCAGGATTGACAGGGAAATTGAAGACTTGCAGAAAGTTATGGAAGACAAGACCGGACCCAAAGCTGTTGAAGCCAAGGCAAAAGATATTGTCAGGGAAAGGGAGGAAAAAGGTTACAAGTCGGTAACGGTAGCGGAACGTGCTGCTGAATTTGCAAAGCTCAATCCAAAACTGCTCAGTGCCTATATGACCTACGAACCACCGGATGTACGGACAAAAAGGGATGAAGAACGTGCCGTTTACGGTGAGGCGCTGGAAAGCTCTGCCGACACCCTGACACGGATGAGGGAATTGCTGAAAGCAATGGAGCAGATGGCAGACCTGTCCGAAAGAATGAAACAGCTAATGAAAAAAGCCGCTTAATGATTAACCAATTTAAACACAAGTGATATGAACAATCCACATGATTTACTCGAAAAGGAAGGCATAACAAATGATCAGCTTTCCGCTAACGGAAAAGAAGCTCTGAAACTTTTTGATGAGGCACTGGCGGTGAGTAACCGCTTTCTGGAAAATGATGACCTGAAAAAACAGGCCGAACAGATGGGCAAAGAAGCCGTCAAGGTCGTTCAGGCTGACATTGATAAGCTCCAGGAGCAAATGAAAAATGACGAGGAGGAAAAGAAAAAGAAGGAGGCTAAAAAGAAACGATCCAGAGAGGTGATGGAAGAAATCAATATTTCCGCCAGCCAGGCAGATGCCTGCCGGAAAACGCTACGGGAATACAACCGGCAGCAGCGTGAAGCAGGCAAAACCGCTGCCCCGAAAAAAAAGACGGTGACTACCCGGTTGCGTGGCAACCTTAAAAGCATCATTAACCTGATCCCAAAGGCAAAGCAAAAGGATTTGTCCACCATTCAGAAAACAGAGAAAGCCATCAATCATTTTGTCAGCGAACTGAAAACCATCTGGGGCATTACAAAAGTGCAGGGCATTAAGAAAGAGATCAAAGAAAAGATTGATGAGCTGAAAGAGAAGGCAGAGAAAAAACAGGAAGTAAAAAAAGAGGCAGCATAAGTGCCACATTTATTAACCAATAAAATCAAAGGATTATGAAAACTTACAGACACCAGCGATTCTTACAGGAAAACAACATTGATATTTCAACCTTACCGGAAATGCTGCAAAAACGCATTAACATTTTCGGAGTGCTGCTGAAAAAGCTGGATGAAACGGTAGAAGAAGATAAGGAGGAACTGCTGAACAAGCTGGAAACCCTTGATCTGGAAATCGAGGAAGACCTGGAGGATTATTTTGACGGGAAGCTGGAAAACAACGAGGAAGATTATACGGAGGAAGACAAAGCCATCCTGAAAGCACAGGAAGAAGCGGAACAGAAGAAAAAAGAGGAAGAAGAAAAGGCTGCAAAGCAACCGTCTGATGAGGAATTGCTGGAAAATCTTTTAAAATCCGGCATACAGCTTATCAGCTCTGCTGAACTGAAACAGAAAGGGTTTAAGGGGAAGTTGGAAAACCGTCAGCTCCGGGTAGGAAATTACCAGCTCTGCATGGGCATTTACGACCTGAAATACAGGATCAGTAAAGTCGGGTAAAGAGCCGGTATTTTTTTGGTATTAAGTTACATAAATACTGTAATACTATTACACTACTACTGTACTTTGTAATGAGACAATCAATGGCAATGAATAACGGAAAAGCAGATTACAATGACCTCCAGAGGTGCCTGGATAAGGTGGTCGGCAAGCTGGGCCTGCAGAAGACCATCCGCCTGCTGGACAGCTTCATTGATAATGCTGCGATCACATTGCCGGAAAACAGCCGTTTCAGGCTTCTTACAGAGTATGTCATATCCTGCGCCATCAAGGTATTTGACCTGAAAGCAGAGGAGTTCTTTACCTCACGGAAACTGGAATACAGGGAGGCCAGAATGGTCTGCTATTCCCTCATCAAGAAGTACACCGACAGCACTTACCCGAAAATTGCTGAGTTGTTCGGCCAGAACGAAAGGCGGGTACTGTACTTCACGGTCAAGGTACAGGACAGGCTTTCCCTGCCGGAATATTACCGGGAGTTCATCATCAGGCACGATGCGGTGGAACGGAAAGTCATTGAGTTTATCGGAAAATTAAACTAAGCAATTATGTCAGAGGAAAACGACAAGGAATTAATTGAAAAAGTGCTCACAGAGCAACCGGGCGATGTGGACTTTGAAGAAATACCGGACGAGGCTTCCAGTCCCTTGTCTCAGCCTGTGGTTGAGAACAAGGAAGAAGCTACTGTAAACAAAGCGGAAGAAGAAAAGAAGGTTCAGCAACCGTCCGAACAACAGCCTGCAGGTGATCCATTACCCGATGATCAGGAACCGGTCAATGATGCACCGGAACAGGAAATAAATACTTCCGGTGAAAGCCATGAACAACAAGATATCGGTGCAGCACAACAGCCTGCTGATTTTGAGTTGCCCAAAGAGAACGCCAAAGGTGTGGTGGAAGTCATTTTCGGATCGGTAAACAATATCATCCATGTCGGAGCAGGCTTCTTTGTGAAGGTTAAAAAGCATGAGGACTTCTACGACTTTGAGGAACTGATAGAGGTAATTGATGACCAGAACGAACGCAACATAAGACGGATCAAGCTGGACGAGGAAGATAAGACACTGCTTCGCCCTATCCTTATCCGCATACTCCAGCAGAAGTCCAAAGTGATGACCCCGGAGCAGCAGCTCCTGATGGCCATTGTTTCCATCATCATCAAAAAAGCACAGGTAGTGGTTGAGATACGGAAGGAAAACGACATGCTCTATCACCGTTTCCTGAACACGATTCAACGATCCAGAAACATCCCGGAGAAGGATGATGACGCTGATACTGAACCGGAAGAAAATCTGGAACCGGAGCAAGAGGAAGAAGCCAGTGAGGTAGAAGAAAGCAATGATGATAAAGACGGCTTTTCTGGTCAGGTAATGGAAGTGGCGGATGAAAAGGCCGGTAACGAAAAAGAATAAGAGCATGTCGAAGGTGGCCGCAAAAAAGAAAACAGCGAGAGGCAGGAAACCGATCCGGTACAGCAAGGAGGATCTGGAACGTCAGCCTATGCTCATGCTGGTATGCGGTGAAACCGGAGTTGGCAAGACCTACCGGATGGTGCAGGAGATAAAGCACTACATGAAGGACAACCCGGACACCGGCAAGAAAGGCCGCAAGGTGCTCATCTTCGATGTCAACGATGACGATTATCCTTCTTTCCGAACGGTAAGCCCCAACCACATCAAAGCCCTGACTGCCATCCGTGCCAGGCGTATTCGCCCGATCAACAAGGACGGAATACCGATGGATCTTACCCAGAAACGGGAAGTGGTGGAAAAAATACTGCAACATTACCGCAACGGTTTGCTGGTGCTGGACGACCTGGATCAGTACATGGTGGGAGCCAAAGGGCAATCCATGATAGGTGCGCTCTGTACGGTACGGCACATAGGATTGGATATTGTCATTGCCCACCAGTCTGTTTCCAAGATCACACGAACGGAGTTTGAGAATTGCAGCTGGCTGAGGATGCACCAGCAGGTTGATGATATTACCCGGCCTGCATTGCGGGAGCGGATACCCAAATACCATCTGGTACGCATTGCCAACCTCATTGTGGAGGAGCAGTACATGAAAGCCTGCCAGGCATTTGACCAGGGGCTAATTGACAAAGAGGAATGGAAAAAGCGGAAAAGTTTTTTCGTGTACGTCAACATGCGCCAGCAGAAAATAAGGGGATGCAGCAAGGAGGCATTTATCAGAGCCTGCAAGAAATACATAGATACAGAGGAAGAAAGTCAGGTCAGACGAATGATGAAGGAAAAAGACCTGAACGGCACTTTGCTGAACCCGGAACGGAAACAGGTAATGATCAATCTGATTGAAAAGTACCTGCGTCTGTACGACAGCAGTTGGCTAAGCCCCATGCAGCAGGATGTGAAATAACCATGAAAGCCGGAAGCAACATATCATCCCTTTCATCAGACCGGTTCCGGCAGTCGGTTAATACCGTTATTAACGGTAACGCCCTCGATGTGCTGCAAACATTCCCGGATGCTTCCATTGACTGTGTGGTTACTTCCCCTCCCTACTGGCAGCTTCGGCATTATGAAGGTATCCCCGATTATGTATGGGATGGCGATAAGGACTGCCAACATGATTTTGATTCCGTAAGTGTGCATTGTGATAATCTCCGGTACAGGGGCGACAGTTCAAAGACAGGCAACAGCAGCAACAAGGCCATATTCACCGGTGCTGAAAAACAACAAGGCCATTGCAGCAAATGCGGAGCGTGGAAAGGACAACTTGGTCTGGAACCAACCTTTGAGATGTACCTGAACCACCTCTGGCAGATCATGGACGAGCTGCACCGGGTGCTGAAACCCACCGGTACGGCATGGATTAATCTGGGTGACACCTACAACTCTCATTCTCTGGGCAACAAATCAGGCGGATCCTTTCAGGGTAAATCCATCGAAAAGAACAATCACTTTCCACGCTGGCGGACACCACCCAGAAACATTCCCGACAAATGCCAGCTATTGCTTCCCCACCGCTTTGCCATCGGTTGTATTGAAAGGGGCTGGGTAGTCAGAAACGATGTGATATGGGCAAAACCCAACGGGATGCCGGAAAGCGTGAAAGACCGCTTTTCAAAAAGGCATGAGTACATTTTTTTTCTGGTGAAGCACAAACGGTATTACTTCGATATGGACAGCATCCGTGATCCGCATAAGCCGCAGAGCGTAAAACGTGCTGCACGGGCACGGAAGTCTGACAAACTCGATGCCGGGCAATACGGGGTGAGCTTCAAGCAGGGCAATGTAGGTTATGACGACCTGAACGGAAAACTGAAACGGGGCGAGTTGCGTTGTGTACATTCCAAAGGAAAGAACCCCGGAGATGTCTCCGACTTCTGGGCAGTGTCCACCCGTCCGAGTTTCAGCAAGCACTTTGCCACCTTCAACACCGATCTGATCAGCAAGCCAATACTGGCGGGCTGCCCTGAAAAAGTCTGCTCACAATGCGGGAAACCACCCTTGCCTGTAAGGAATAATGAAGCGAATACCGGCTGCGGATGCAATACAGGATTTGAACCGGGTATTGTACTGGATCCTTTTTGCGGAACAGGTACTACGCTGATAAGGGCACTGGAACTGAACCGGCAGGTCATTGGCATTGACGGGTCCGGAGACTATACCGGTATCGCAAAGAATTTACTAACCGATAAAATCAAGAACCATGAGACTGAATCTTAACAAGCTGTACATTGTGTACACACCAACCCGCTTATCAGAAAAAGTGGATGTATTTGACGACAGGCCAACGACCATCAAAAGCCTGATCAATCAGGCAAGAGGTGGATTAACTCCTGCCGGTATCCATGCTGTTTTTACTACAAAGCCGGAAGCGGTAAAGGAAGCCGGTAAGCTGTTCAGAAAGCACAAGATAAAAAGATAGTGAAGCCGCCTTTACGCAAAGGTTCTCGGGATGATTTTCAGACACCGGCTATTGCCCTGCAGCCCCTGTTCAGATACCTGCCTGAGAACTGGACAATATGGGAATGTGCATCCGGTGAGGGTAACCTTGTCCGGGCATTCCAGCAACAGGGCTACAAGGTGGTTGCATCAGATATTCATTCTGGCAGGGATTTTCTGGAGTACGAACCGGAGCAGTATGACTGCATCATTACCAACCCGCCATTTTCTCACAAGCAGGCGTTCCTGGAACGGGCCTATATGCTCGGCAAGCCTTTTGCCTTTCTGCTTCCGCTGACCACCTTTGAAACGGAAAAGCGTCAGCTATTTTTCCGGTATCTGGGGCTGGAGGTGATCTTATTCGACAAACGCATCAACTTTGAAACGCCAAGCGGCAACGGAAGCGGTAGTTGGTTTGCTACGGCCTGGTTTACGAACGGGCTGAATATCGGCCAACAAATCACTTTTACCACCCTATAAAAGTTAAACACCCCACCACTCCGGGTTTTCCGGCACAGCCACTAAATAGTTATCCCAATTTTTTAAAGTATCACGTCTTTGCTGTATATTTGACAGCGTTGTCTAAACATAACTGTCAAATATGCAAAAAACAGATTTTGGAGGATACATTCGGGAGTTAAGAGAAAAGAGCAACATGCCTATTCGCAAGCTGGCGCATGAGTTGGATATTGATACATCCACTTTAAGCAAGATTGAGCGACAGGAACGGCAGGTTGCCCTCCACATGATCCCGATAATTGCCAGAGTTTTTGACCTTGACTATAAAGAATTGCAAGTGCAGTTTTTAAGCGAGAAAATTCTAAGCGAATATGGTGATGCGGATTATTTCACAGATGCGTTGGACACAATACTTAAAACGGTCGAAGCAAAACAATGAGCATTACTCCATATCAAGCAAAATATTATGCCTACGAACTGACGAAACGCTGCCCGTCCAACAGCGTGGAGAAGTTGAGTGCTACCCTGGTTGATGCACAGGTGGATTTAAACCCCCACCAGATTGAGGCTGCCCTGTTTGCTTTCAAATCACCGCTTTCCAAAGGAGCTATACTGGCCGATGAAGTTGGCTTGGGGAAAACTATTGAAGCGGGAATTTTACTTTCTCAACAATGGGCTGAACGCAAGCGAAAGCTACTCATTATTTGTCCTTCCAGCTTGCGAAAACAGTGGAGCCAGGAATTGATGGATAAGTTTTTCCTACCCTCCATCATTCTTGAAAGCAAGTCTTTCAACCAGTTTCAGAAAGCCGGAAAGAAAAACCCATTTGACCAGAATAAGATTGTCATTTGCTCCTATCACTTTGCCAGTAATAAAGCAGAGTTTGTGCAATTAACACGTTGGGATCTTGCAGTGATTGACGAAGCACATAAACTGCGGAATGTTTACCGGCCTTCCAATAAAATTGCGAATACCATTAAGAGCGCATTGGCTCAAAGCAGGAAAGTGTTGTTAACCGCCACGCCATTGCAAAACTCTCTTTCTGAATTATACGGATTGGTAAGCATTATTGACGACCATACCTTTGGCGACTACAAGAGCTTCAAATCACAGTTCAGCAGATTGAATAATGATGATGAGTTTGTTGACCTGAAAGAACGGTTGAGCACCATTTGTAAACGCAATTTAAGACGGCAGGTGCAGGAATATATCAATTATACCAGTCGTATTCCGCTAACGATAAACTTTACACCGAATAAAGATGAGCAGGCATTATATGATATGGTTTCGGATTACCTGCAACGTCCCAACCTCTATGCCCTGCCAAACAGCCAGCGACACCTGATAACACTGATACTTCGCAAGCTCCTGGCTTCTTCCTCCTATGCCATTGCCCGAACATTGGGCAGACTGGCGGATAAATTGCAGCACAAGCTGAAAAGCCTGAATGTAACGGAATCCTATAACGATGTAATTGAGGACTACGACCCTATCGGGGAGATTGAGGAAGAAATTGACGAGATGAATACTGAAACGGAAGTGTTCACCCAAGCCGATATTGCAGCCATTGAAAGGGAAATTGAAGAACTAACGGCCTTCCGAGACCTTGCAGAATCCATTGTGCATAATGCTAAGGGAGAAAAGCTGAAAACTGCATTGCAGGAGGGATTTTCCAAAGCACAGGAGTTTGGGGCAGACAAGAAAGCCTTGATATTCACAGAATCCCAAAGGACACAGCAATACCTGAAAACAATGCTGGATAAGATGCCGGAATACAAAGGCAAAATTGTCTTGTTCAACGGCCAGAACAACAGCGAAGAAGCCAATAGCATCTACAAGCATTGGTTAAGCAAGTACGAAGGCACAGACGTTATTTCAGGAGCTAAGTCAGCAGATATAAGAGCAGCTCTGGTAGATTATTTTAAAAATGAAGCAACTATAATGATTGCAACGGAGGCAGCAGCAGAGGGAATCAATTTGCAGTTCTGCTCCCTGCTTATCAATTACGACCTTCCCTGGAACCCGCAGCGGATTGAACAACGCATTGGAAGATGCCACCGGTACGGCCAGAAGTTTGACGTGGTGGTGGTTAACTTCGTGAACACGAACAATGCTGCCGATCAGCGGGTATTTGAACTGCTGAACGAAAAATTCAACCTCTTTTCCGGTGTGTTTGGGGCAAGCGATGAAGTATTGGGAACCATTGAATCTGGCGTGGATTTTGAAAAGCGCATAGCGGAAATCTACCAGAATTGCCGGACAAAAGAAGAAATTCAGAGGTCTTTCGATGATTTGCAACAGGAAATGGAAGAACAAATTTCTTCCAAGATGCAAACCACCAGGCAAAAGCTGTTAGACCATTTTGACGAGGAAGTTGTTGAGAAGCTGAAAGTAACCCTTGCAGAGAGCGAAGCCTATCTGAATAAATACGAGCAATGGCTATGGAGCCTCACACAATTAGGACTACAAGGCCATGCAGAATTTGAAAACGGCAGTTTCTCTTTCCGGTTAAAGAAAAATCCCTTTGACAGTATTTCTATACCAACCGGAAAATATCGTTTTGCCAAAAATGTAGCGGATGCTCACTATTACCGTTTGGGACATCCCCTGGCACAGCAGTTAATTGAACAGTTCAAAAATTCAGAGCTGAACGAGGCCGACCTCACTTTTGATTATTCCGGATCCCCGACCAATGTTTCGATACTAAAGCCACTGATAAAGAAAAGCGGAAAGCTGGCAGCCTATTGTTTAACCGTTTCTGCTCTCGATACGGAAGATTATTTACTGTTTGCTACGGTAACGGATGAAGGGAAAGAGCTTGACCATGAGCAGAGCCAGCGTTTGCTTACACTACCGGTGATAAATAACCATAACGGACTAAGCGGTATAGAAACACAGGAATTAAAAAGCATTATCACTCAAAAGAAAAAAAAGGTACTGGCCGGTATCAATGAAAGGAACACAACCTTTTTTGAAGAAGAACTGGAAAAGCTCGACAAATGGGCAGAGGACAAACGAAACTCATTAAAGCTCACCCTGAAAGAGCTGGACGAGGAAATAAAGGAACTAAAGAAAAACGCTCGCACTGCCCGCAGCCTTCCCGATAAGCTGGCCTTGCGGAAAAAGGTAAAGGCCAAAGAAGTGAAGCGGGATGAAGCATGGAGGGAATATGACCTTGCCGGAAGGGAAATTGAAAAGCAGAAGGATGAACTCATAGACCGCATTGAGCAACAACTGGAACAGAAAACCGAACTCAAAAAATTATTTACAATAAAATGGACAATAAAGTAATGGAGCAAATCGAAAAGTTAGACCTGAAAAGCATGAGCATACCGGAGGACAAAAAAGCACTGTTGCAGCAGCTTTTCCCTGAAGTATTTGCAGAGGGCAAAATAGACTTTGAAAAGCTAAAGCAAACATTGGGCGAAGATATTGACACTGCTTCCGAACGCTTTGGCCTTTCCTGGGCTGGCAAAAGCGAGTGCTTCCGCATCATTCAGGAACCCAGTATCGCCACCCTTAAACCGGCAAAGGAAGAAAGTGTAAACTGGGACACTACCGGCAACCTGTTTATTGAAGGCGACAACCTCGAAGTATTAAAGCAGCTTCAAAAATCTTACTATGGTGAAGTAAAAATGATTTTTATAGACCCTCCCTATAATACTGGCAATGAGTTCATCTATCCTGATAATTACAAGGAGAATCTGGATACCTATTTGGCTTATACCGGACAGGTGAACGAAGACGGCAAGAAATTTTCAACCAACACCGAAACCTCTGGACGGTTTCATTCCAAGTGGCTGAATATGATGTATCCAAGATTGTATCTGGCAAGGAATCTCTTAAAAAAGGATGGGGTTATTTTTATTGCGATAGATGATAATGAAATACACAACCTGAGATCACTTTGCAATGAGATTTTTGGAGAGGAAAATTTTATTTCAGAAATAATCTGGCAACACAGTGTTCAGCCAAAGGGATATACAGATAAATTTTCAGTTCACCACAACTATATTTTATGCTATAAAAAGTCAGATGATTTTACTGTGAATGAATTAGAACGAACTGAGGAACATAACAAAAACTATTCAAATCCCGATAACGATCCAAATGGTGCATGGAGGTCAGGAGATGTTAGAAATGCCTTATATAGGCCAAACTTAATATACGACATAACCACCCCTTCAGGTAAAACCATTACCCCTCCTGAGAATGGATGGAGGTGGAGCAAAGATACACTTCAAGAAAAAATTGATTCGGGAGAAATTATTTTCAGTGAAGATGAAAGCAGAATTATAAGGAAGATATATCTCAAAAATCAAAGTGGCCGTGCACCGGAAACTATTTGGTTTGCTGATGAAGTTGGTTCAACACGGGATGCTTCAAGTTCCCTTAAAGATTTATTTGACAATGAAGTACCGTTTGACACACCTAAACCGATCGGGCTTATTAATAGAATGATGCAAATAGCTGGTTTAAAATCTGGGGAAATTGTACTTGATTTTTTTGCAGGATCTGCATCAACAGCCCAAGCAGTTTTAGAATCTAAATACAATGCTAAGTTTGTTTTGGTTCAATTACCTGAACCTATTGATAATGCTAAACCACAAGGCAAAGCTGCCGAGAAACTCGGATTAAATAATATTACTGACATTGGAAAGGAGCGCATTCGCAGGGTCATTGACAAAATCAAAAAAGAACAATCTGAAAAGAAAGAAGCTGCTAATGGTTCCCTTTTTAAAGATGAGCAAGGCAACAAACAAGAGCTTGATTTGGGATTCAAGGTGTTCAAGCTCGACAAATCCAATTTCAAAATTTGGGATGGCAGCATAGAAGAAGAACCGCTTGAAAAGCAATTAAAGATGGGCATAGACCATGTTGATCCGAACAGTTCTGCCGAAGATATATTTTACGAGATACTGCTCAAATCCGGCTTTGGGTTAAATGTTCCGGTGGAAACGCTTGAAATGGCTGGCAAGAAGGTTTATTCCGTTGCGGATGATGCACTGATGATCTGCCTGGACAAGAACCTGAACAAAGAAGTAATTAAAGCCATTGCAGAAAAAGAACCGGCACGGGTTGTCTGCCTGGATGAAGGGTTTAAGGGCAATGACCAGCTAAAGACCAATGCCGTGCAGATAATGAAGTCGCATAACGTGGAAGATTTTAAAACAGTTTAACCGGTAGCTTATGAAATTTAAGTTTGATGCAAAACAACCCTATCAGTTAGACGCTATCAATGCAGTTGTCGAAGTATTTGAAGGCCAGCCCCTCAATAAGGGTGACTTTGAAATCACCTTTGAGAGCAAAGGAACCGGTGTGTTCGCTTCCCAAACGGAAACCGAACTCGGTGTGGGTAACAAGCTCTATCCTGATGACAGCCAGCTTGTCGAAAATATCCGCACCATTCAGAAGCAGAACAACATCCACCAGGAATATTCCGTGCTTTCCAAAGGCAAGAACTTTGCTATTGAAATGGAGACCGGAACAGGCAAAACCTATGTTTATCTCCGCACTGCTTTTGAGCTGAACGCCAAGTACGGCTTCAAGAAGTTTATCATTGTTGTTCCCTCCGTTGCTATCCGTGAAGGGGTGCTAAAGTCCATTGACTTAATGAAGGAACATTTCAGCCAGCTATACAACAAGGTTCCCTTCAACCATTTTGTGTATGATTCAAAGCGGGTGAATGAGCTTCGGGGTTTCGCTATTGGTAACGAGCTGCAACTAATGATTATCAATATTGATTCCTTCAACAAGGCTTCCAACAACGTCATTCATCAATACAATGACCGGCTTTCTGGCAGAAAACCGATTGAGTTCATCCAGGCCACGAACCCCATTGTAATTATGGATGAACCTCAGAACATGGAAAGTGCGAAGGCAAAAGAATCCATTAACTCCCTCAATCCATTGTGTACGTTACGCTATTCGGCCACACACAGGGACAAGTACAACCTGCTCTACTCCCTTGATCCTATCAAAGCCTTCCAGTTACGGCTGGTAAAGAAAATATCGGTAGCTTCTGTATTGAGCGATAGCGACACCAATGCTGCTTATGTCAAGCTGAATAATGTTACCAATAAATCCGGCAAGATCACCTGCTCACTTTCCTTTCATAAAAACACACCGGAGGGTGTGAAAGAAGCAAAGGCTACATTTAAGCAGGATGATGATTTATACCTGAAATCCAATGAACGTGAAATATACCGGCACGGCTTTGAGATTGCTGAAATTAACTCCCGCCCTGGAATGGAGCACGTCAAATTTGCAAACGGCATACGGTTGTCGGTTGGACAGGAAAACGGAGGCGTGAAAAAGGACATTGTGAAGGAACAGATCAAAGCCACCATAAAAAACCACTTTGAAAAGGAATTGCAGGTAAAAGACATGGGGCTGAAAGTGTTGTCGCTCATCTTTATTGACCGTGTGGACAATTACAGGGTATATAATGACAATGGCTACGAGCTTGGCCAGTACGCAAAATGGTTTGAGGAAATCTATAAAGAGGCTGCCCAGGATTACGCCATGCTGCTGGATATAGTGCCTGTTCACAAAGTTCATAACGGCTATTTCTCCAAAGACAAGAAAGGGAACATGAAGGATACCAAAGGCGACACCAACGATGATGCCGACACGTACAGTCTGATAATGAAGGACAAGGAGAAGTTGTTGAGCCTTGATGAGCCGTTAAAATTCATTTTCTCACACTCTGCCCTGCGGGAAGGATGGGACAACCCCAACGTGTTCCAGATTTGTACGCTGAATGAAACCAAGTCCACACTGAAAAAACGACAGGAAATCGGAAGGGGCTTACGCTTGCCGGTTAATCAGGATGGGGAAAGGATTTTCAGTGACAACATCAATAACCTGGTGGTGATTGCCAATGAAAGCTATGAGGATTTTGCTTCTACCCTACAAAGAGAATTTGAAGAAGACTGCGGAGTTGTGTTCGGCAGGCTGCCCATTGAGGCATTTGTCGGAATAAAATACACGGTAGATGAGCAGGAAAAGGAAATTGAGCTGGATGAATCTGAAAGTATTTGGGAACACTTTAAGGAAAACGGCTGGATAGCAGACGATGGCTTTATCAATAAGTCATTTGGCGAAGCCGTAGATGCGGATGAAATCACCCTGCCGGAAAATACGCATGTCAGCAGACAGGAAGTAATACAGGTAGTTGAACGCTTCCAGCTTGAAAACCACATTGAAGACCACAACAAGAAACACAAGGTAAAGCTGAACGAAAGAGTATTGCTGGATCCGGAGTTTGAGAAATTCTGGAATACCATCAATACCCGAACCATCTATTCAGTGGACTACAAAACCGAAGACCTTATAAAAAAGGCAGCGGAGGCTGTGAGTAAAATGGACAAGATAAAGCCACCGCAGGTACGTACTCAAATGGCCGACCTGAACATAGAGACCAAAGGCGTATCTACACAGTTGGTGCAGATTGATGCTCCGGTGTTTGCTGAAAAAGCGAAGAAAGTGCCGGATATTCTCACCTACATTCAGGGGAAAACAGAGCTTACCCGATCAACGATTTACGATATTCTGGTTCAGTCCAGGCGTTTGCCTGAATTGCCGGTGAACCCACAGCAGTTCATGGATCAGGCGGTCAGGGAAATTCGTGCAGTGATGAACCGGATAATCATTGAAGGTATTAAGTATGAAAAGCTGGAGAGTACCGGAAAGGATGCCAGCCGTTATGAAATGTCCCGCTTCCGTGAAGAAGAACAGCGGTTGTTTGCATTGGAAGATAAATCCTACAAGGTAGTCAATGAAGATAAGTCGGTGTATGACTTCATTACCTACGATTCCAAAGTAGAGAAGAAATTCGCCAAAGACCTGGATGCAAACAAAAAGGTTAAGTTCTTCATCAAATTACCAGGCTGGTTCACCGTAGATACACCGGTAGGCCAGTACAACCCTGACTGGGCGATATTGAAGCAAAACGGGGATATAGTGTACATGATACGGGAAACCAAGTCAACCAAAGACCAATTAAAATTAAGAATCACCGAATCAGATAAAATCCATTGTGGCCGTCAGCACTTCGAGACCATAGGCGTTGACTATGACGTGGCCACTACGATAGAGGATTCGGGGGTGTAAAAATTTAGAACATGGAATATATATACATCAATGGAGCGAGTTCAGTCGCAGTTGAAAAGTCGGCAGATGGAACGACTGTTGAAAAGGTTTTTATTGATGGTAAGGAGCATCATTTTGAAGAGAATGATGTTCAAAACAAAGAGCAGTACGCCATTCAAACAAAGAGAAATAAATATCAAAAGTTTTTGAATCGACAGTTTGAAAACTTAGTGGTACTGACAGGGGCAGGTTCTTCCGTTGGATTTGGTATGGATGACAAAAAGGGGAAATTACTTTCTGAATTATGGGATGATACCAAAGACAAGTTGGGACAGGAGAAGCTCGATAAGTTTTGTAAACTGGTCAATTACACGGATAAAAAAGAAGATGGTGAGTATTTAAAGAATCTGGAAAAGCTGCTATCTGTTGCTAATGCTGCAAAAGACTTTGTAAAATCCACAGATGAAGTTAAAATTCCTGATACCATAAAAGAGATAGAAGCTATAATAAAGGAAAAATGTGAACTAAAATTACCAACGGACGCACCTCATTACACTTTCTTAGAAAAAATAACAAGGCGAAAAGTAACTCTGCCCAGAGTAAAAGTATTTACACTGAATTATGATACTCTTTTTGAGCAAGCTGGAAGAAAAGGGAACTTTACAATCATTGATGGTTTTTCATTCTCTTTTCCAAGATATTTCAGTGGTAGAAATTTTGATTATGATATTGTTCACCGAGACAAAAGCAGGCTTAAAGAGGAAGATAATTTTATCAGTCGGGTTTTCCATCTTTATAAGCCTCATGGATCTGTAGATTGGGAAAAAACCCCAGAAGGAATAAAACAGGCTGATTCAGTCAAAAAGGCGTTGATGATTTACCCAAAAGACAGCAAATATGAAAGCTCCTACGAGCAACCATTTTTTGAAATGATGTCTCGTTTTCAGCAGAATTTAAGACAGGACAATGTTTTGTTAATTTCCATTGGATTTAGTTTTAGTGATAAGCATTTAGTAACTGCCATTCAGGAAGCATTGGAACAAAATTCCGGATTCCAGCTCATGGTGCTGAATAAAGGGATTGATACTTCCGACAGTTTTAAATGGTTATACGATCTATCACAGAGACATGCAAACATTGTTTTAATGGATGAGTTATTTTCTGATTTTGCACTACACTATCCATTATTGAAGTCCTATAATCAGGATGAATACAAGAAGATTACCATAAATCTACCGGAGGCAGATGGAGAATAGAAATCCTTTTGATCATAGTTATTTTATTGGGTATGTTAATGAGGTATCACCTCAGGTTGTAAAGGTGCATTTTCCTTCCTCAACATTACTGCAATCATACACATTCAAAGGAGAAAACTTGAACGGTGGATTGGTGGGGAGTTTCGTTGTTATTGAGGGGGAACAGCATGGTTTCTTAGGCAAAATCTTAGAACTTTCTTTGCCTGAGAAAGAAAGATTAGAGCTAAGTGAAAAATCATTTAAAAACAAAGATTTTCACCCGACCGGTAAAATTGAAATTCTTTTATCATTTGATTTATTTGAACCAACCAAAGTTGAAAAGGGGTTAAATGCTTTACCCGTGATCGGAGCAAAGGTATTTGTTTGTTCGTCTAATTTTATCAAAGGTTATTTTCGGAAGTTCGGAGTAAAAGATGGAGCCATAGGGACAAGCCCTGTTTTTGAATTAGGAACACTCACCTATGACAAATCCGCATCTATTGAAATTTCACAACAGGCTCTTTTCGGTAGGCATTGTGCAGTAGTTGGAACAACTGGTGGGGGAAAAAGTTTTACAGTTAGTAAATTATTGGAAGGGGTAGCATCAAATAAGGGAAAAGCAATTTTAATTGATGCAACCGGAGAATATGCAACTCAGGATAGCAATGGCTATTCCGACCAACCTTCTATCCTTTCTAAGGAGTCATTTTTTCACTATTCCAATCTAACTGTTGGTGATCTTTTTGTGCTTTTAAGACCCTCTGGACAAGTTCAGCAGCCAATATTGTTAGATGCTATTCAATCATTGAAACTTGTAAAGATAGCCAATAGGGAAGGCAAGAATTTAAGTCATATTAAAAATGGCGTTTTGATTAAGCAGAAAGCAGATAAGAAACCAGTTTTTGATTTGTATAATGAATTTTCCGATGAAATTGAAGCGGGTTTTGCTGACTTCGATATTCAAAATTTGACACAGCAACTTAGGAGAGAATGTGTTTATGATAGCAATGATTATGGTAATGACATTACGAAATGGGGCGATATTGATAAACGAAAATATGAGAATAGCACCAGCCTGTTTTTAAGAACAGAAACTCTCGTACAATCAGACTCTTTCAAAAGGATATTTGGTTTTGGCAAACAGAAAGATGATGATGGTGAATTTGTAAGCTCCCCTAAAAACAGGACAGTTTAGAAATGTAGTAAATTTAAACTGTCAAGTATGAAAAAGAGCAAGTTTACCGCCCATCAAATTGTCAAGATCCTTCAGGAATATGAAGGAGGCAAAACGGCCGTTGAGGTATGTCGTGATCACGGCATCAGCCAGGCCACATTGTATAGCTGGAAGAAGAAATACGGAGGCATGGAAGCCAGTGACCTGAAGCGCTTGAAGGAGTTGGAAGAAGAGAATGCGAAGCTCAAGCGCATGTATGCAGAGTTGGCGCTGGATCACCAGATGGCCAAGGAGATCATCTCAAAAAAGCTTTAAAGCCCTGCCAGAAGCGATCGATTGCCAATGAACTATCCTGTTACGGTATCAGCAGGGCGTGCCGTGTATTGCAGGTATCACGATCGGTGATTTACTATGAATCGATCAAAGACGATAAGGTCATTGAAGACGCATTGCTAAGCAAAGCCGAAGCCCACCCCCGCGAGGGCTTTTGGAAGGCTTACGGGCGACTTCGCCTGGAAGGTGAATCGTGGAATCACAAAAGGGTTTACAGGGTATACAAAAAGCTTGGACTGTCCATGCGCAGAAAAACAAAGAAGCGATTGCCGGCCAGAGTAAAACGTCGATTGGAAGTTCCCCGGGAGTTGAATCACACTTGGTCCATCGACTTCATGCAAGACCGTTTGGAGAACGGCCGTAAGGTGCGTTGCTTTAATGTCATTGATGATGCCAACCGGGAGATTCTGGATGTAGAGATTGATTACTCACTGAAGAGCAAAAGGGTTATATGGGTATTGAATCACCTGATCAGGCGCAGAGAAAAGCCCAAGCGTATCAGAATGGATAACGGCCCGGAATTGGTTGCGCAGATTACTCAGCAATGGAGCGAGGCTCATCAGATTGAGTTCATCTATATCCAGCCCGGCAAGCCCACGCAGAACGCTTATGTAGAACGGTTCAATGGCTCCTATCGCAGAGGAGTACTGGATGCGCACATCTTCGAGAACCTGGATCAACTCCGGGTCGCTTCCCAGATATGGCAAGAAGATTATAACCATCACCGGCCACACGATGGTCTCAAAGGTCTGCCACCGGTGATGTACGCAGAAAAATTCCTTCAAGGGGCTAGCCCCTTGAAGGAATCATCAGAAGAAGATGAAAGTTTGTTAGTTTAGCGATGTCCTGAAAATGGGGAGCTTACAAATTGACAAAGAAAATTTCAGATTTTCTGGCGGGCGATAAAAACCTTTTAAGAATAGGTTTTGAGAATGTTGGATTTGATTTTCAGGCAAGAGAAATTGTGGCAAATTCTATCGGAAAATTTCTGTTGGAAAAAGCTCGTAAAGGGGACTTTAAAAATGCTCCACTAATTCTTTTTATTGATGAAGCTCACCAATACCTGAATAAAAGTGTGAAGGATGAATATTTTGAATTGACAGAATTGAACTCTTTTGATTCAATAGCAAAAGAATGTAGAAAACATGGTTTGTTTCTAACTATTGCAACCCAGATGCCACGAGATATTCCTGTTGGCACATTGAGCCAAATGGGAACTTTTATTGTTCATAGATTAATAAATCATTTTGATAAAGAATCTGTTGCAAATGCAAGTTCATCCGCAAACCGTAATACCTTAGATTTTTTACCTGTACTTGGGGCGGGTGAGGCAATTCTAATTGGAGTAGATTTTCCCATGCCAGTAATGCTAAAGATTGATCTACCAGAAACTAAGCCTGATTCCGGTACTCCCCAATTTAGAATTTAACATTTTTCCAGTGCTCCCAAATAATCACCATTGCCAGCGTATCCAGCTTGCAATACCGTAGCAATGCTTTCTCGTATGCTTTTTTCACTTCCGGCTTGTTCTTATTCAGGCCAAAGAGCATGTCCTCATAAGCCCGCATGGCTCCGGTTCCTTCGTTGACCGCTTCGGCTTCCGCAGAAATTTCTAACTGAGGTAAGTGTTTATAGGGGTTTTCAATATGGCCGTGTTCATCCAACACATACAGACTTAGATCGTCCTCAAAGTTTTGCAACCAGTTAATTGTCCGCTCGGATTTGTTGGCGGCCAATACTGCCGGTAGGGTTACTTTGATGGAGGTACGGCCCTTCATTACCGGATGAAAATAATAGTCCAGCGCCATTCTATTCATGTCAATCAATGTTCCGGAACCGTTCTTGTCAAACTTAACCACGTATTCCAGCCATTTTTTTAATGCAGGATTGGAATAGCCATATTCCTCCATTTGGTTGTAAATATTCCGCAGGGTGGTATTTTCATGTGTGGCCCACATAAGATGTGTGCCGGAATAGCCTATTTGCTGCATAAGGCTTTCTGCAAACTGAAAGCTGGGGAATTTAGGTTCCGTATTGAGCCACTCGGTATGTACCGGATCCGCCCCTGGTGATTTAATCGTGTGACAGCTCCACTGAAAAGCACTCATTTCGTATGGGTGCATGTTTTTGTGAAAAGGCAGGGCTGTTACGCAAGTCTCAAAGTCAATAAAGTGTAAGGGATACTTCCATGAGCTGATCTCAGCTTTTAAACCGGCAGATGTCCACTCGGTATTGGTTTTGGTGTTTTCAATCTGGATTAACTGCCGTTCTCCACGTTTACCTTTCAGTTCTTCCACCGGCATATCAAAAAGGGAAACTTTCCCCCCGGCTATCAGTTCATTTACAACCGGTTCTTTTGTGCCGCCAATGGTTCCAACATGATATAAGTCCTTTACGTGTTGTTCCGGTTCTTTAATTCCCTTCCAGCATTCGTGATAGCCCGACTTTTCTGTGCCATTGTCCGAAACGTATTCGCAGTTAAAACACTTTTTGTCAAGAGGGGAAATTATTTTAGTGCCTTTGACCAGGCTATCTGCAAATGTCATGGCATTGGTTTGAATTGCCCTTGCCAGACCATGTACTTGCTCCGACACATCCACCAATACCATCAAAGCGTCTTTTCTGATCAGTTCGGGATCACCGGTAAATACAATATCAAAGAACTTAAAGTCATTATGCGTTTCAATCTCCCGAAGGTCAAACAAGGAATTAAGCCCTTCAATCTTTGTTCTGGCTGCCTTGTCTGGCACAAAGAAAAACGGGTTAATGGTAAATTCAGGATATGCTTCGGATAAAACATGCACCTGAAAAGCAATATCCTCCAAATGATCTTTCCAGCCACGTAAGGACGGGTTCACACTGTCATAGCCTTTGGATTTTACCTCGATGAGATTTACCGTAGTTCCTTTTTTTTCAAGAATGTCAATCGCTGCAACCTTGCCATTTGAAAGAATGGCAGCTTCAAATAAGGTGATATTATCCTTCTTTAGCAGCTCTTTTGTTTCCTCAATAGCTGATGCGATTCCTTTGCGGTTGTCAATCCGATGACCACCAGGGTAAAACAGTGTAGCCATTTCACCAACAGCATATCCTCCTTCGGCCAGATACTCCATGTACTCGTTCCCTTCATTCGCAGAAGGATACCCGTTTTTCAGGTAGTGGAGCTTGGTGGCACAGTTTTGTGCAACACGAAAGTCTGACTTGGATAATATTTTTTTAAAATTAAGCTGCTGCATGTTCAACTTTAAATGACCGCCCCATCTATCCCCCCATTAGTTTTACGGTCTGATACCAATAGTAAAACGCTTCCGGTAATGCCTTTTTTAGTTTATTGTGCATGTTATACGGAGGCGCATTGGGAATCATCAGGTCGGTTACCTGTCCCACACCGGAATAATAGGCAACCCTGCTGAGTTTTTCCTGCTTCAACAGCGTTGCAAGATATGACACCTTGGATACCGCAATAATCGCATCTTCAAGCTGGAATTTACTGCCATATATGAAGGGTTTCAGCTTGCTGATTCCCTGTGTCAATAGTTGAAACTCTGTATTTTCCACCTTGCCCCTGGCGGATAAAATATGTCCGGCCCGGATGGAATCGTCCAGCACATCCTGTGGACTGCAATTTTTGAGTTCCCTGTATCCTATTTCTTTTTCTGCAACTGTCAGAAAACTTCTTTTGATCTCCTCAGGGTTATCCTGTAAATTGAAAAGGCTGCCCAGGTCATATAGCTGCTTCATGATCTCCTTGGTCATATCCCGTTTCCCCCTCTGGTAAGGAACACCTATTGTTTTCGGAGCAAAGGCAGTCAATTTATCACCAAGTATGCTATTGATGTTTGGCAAACTGATTTGCACAGGCTTTCCTTCAAAAGATAAAAACGGAGAGCGTATTTCCTTTTCAATCACCGAAGGGTAAGGGTTCTTTTCGTAAAGAATATCCAGCAGGATATAAGCGTTTTCCTGAGACGCCCCCAGAACAGACTGGTAATAAAACTTGTAGTGTGCCTTTGGAATATCAAGTCCTGAATACCTTTCATCCTCCTCCACCTTGTAAAACTTGGTTTGTTCAACCACCTTTTTGAAAAGGTCAGACAGGGAATGTTTGCGACCTGGAATGATAATGTCTATGTCAATGGAAAATCTGTGTGGCTCATCCAGCAGCAACAACATGGAAGTTCCTCCCTTGAAGATAAAGTCAAGCCCACCGGCTTTCAACGCTTCCAGTAAGACAAAGGCATGGATAACCTTTTCCAGCAGGATGGGATCATCTACTTTATGCTCTTTCTGTTTGCTTTGTATCCACTCTTTACTATGACAAATGGCCGTAATCATTCTATTTTCGTTAAGGTTGCTTTGGGTAAAATATTCAGTTCCTGCAGGTACGCTATAAATTCTTTTGTCTTGCCCCTTCTGTCAGTATAATAAGCTGCTGTTTTCCAGTTGATGATATAAAACTCGCTGGCATAATGAAAAATCTGGTCTAACTCACTTTCCTGAAAAGGTGCAAACAGGTCGGCCTCACAAAACAGGTCAACCAAGATTTTTTCCAGTTTCGGAAGGCATATCTGATCTGTCTTTTTGACCGGTGCCCTGCTTACAAGATTTTTAATGATAATGCTTTCCTTGCTGTTCCATACCTTTTGATTCAGTTCTTTTATGCTGGGGTTTAAAAACACACCATGCCTACCGGCAGGCAGGTTGCTTCTGTTCCCTTTCAGTAAGAGATTAAACACAAATTCCTGGGCATCATCTCCAACTTCAATAATGACGAGATTGGTGTCAGGAATATGGTGCATAAAGTTGGTCAGCCACCTTGTTTCCCATATACAATAATCAATCAGTGGAAACTCCTTTTTAATTATCCTGTTCAGTTTGTTGAGGGCTGGGGAAATGGTTGGGATATACTCGCTTTTTTCACCTGCCTCCAACTGGTAAACTCCTGATGCTATTTCCCTGAGGATTCCTGTCTTCATCCATTCATAGATTTTCCTGTCCCGGCTGACGGGTTGCAGATCGGGGTTCAGTGCTTTCAGGAAATCACGCAATTCACGCTTTTCAATCTCCTTCCGGCTTTTGAACTTCTTACGTAACTGTGATATGTATTTGTCAGACTTCAAGATTCTCATTTTGAGCAAAGATATAGCTTTTTTCTGAAAAATCGTAATTGCCAATAAAATAATATTACTGGCAATTCAGAAACAATTAATTTTGACAAATAAGATGGGATATAATAACGGCAGTTATCCGGTGTATTGCCGAAATTATCACTATCCTTTTCTTTCTCTGATTCGCCAGCTACCTCCTTACATTGGCAAATCTGAAAATCCGGCATTCCTTCAAAAAATCTTTCGTAGCGAACCGCCCCGTTCAAAGCTGCCGTATTCCCCGAAACCATTGTCAATACTGGTAGTTACTACGATTTAACCACCTTTTATTATCCCCTGCATGATCGGACTTTAGCTGCGAGGCACGGCTTAAAAGCCTGCCCGTGAAGTCAACAAAAAACATTTAAAAATCAAGAGACATGACTCAGGGAAACACAGATTGGAAAGCCATCGGGATCAACGCAGCGGTATATGCCGGTGTGGGTCTGGTGGTAACGATAGCCGGAACGCTTATCGTGCTTAATCTCATTCAACCCGGAATAGAAAAGCGAAAAATCGCCAAAGCCTCAAAAGGCAATGATTCCAAAAAGGGATAAGCCGACAAGCAGTGCTATCAGAAACAAGAAATTATTAACGCTAAAATCATAAAGCAATGAGAAATAATGAAGAAATCATGGCTTACGAAGACGATGCCGAAGACCGCTTCGATGACTTTGTAGATGAGGAAGAAGACTTCTACGGAGAAGACGAGGACGACTTCGATACCGGCTTTGAGGGCCTCGAGGACGGGTATGATGACGAATACGAGGAAGTGGAATATGTCGGTGCCATTGATGAGGACGACTATTACGATCATTATGCCAAAACCTCTGTCGGGAAAATTGATCCCAATGACCGTACCTTAACGGTGGTTGTTAAGAATACAGGCGGTACAGATGCCGAAGCCATACTGTTTGGCGCAAACGAGGAAGCTGCACAGCCTGCCGGTGTAACGGTGGATGTTGAGGAAAGCTCACACAAGGAAGTAAGAGAGGAAAGCAAGGCCAACCCCTTCAAGATACAGGGGATGAAAATGTCTGTTTCCGATCCGCTCCAGTTTGATAACGTCCTGAAGATCCAGCGAAAAACCGCTACCGGAAATTCTGACAGCAAGGTGTATCAGCCAAGGAACGCTACCTCACCCCAGAACTTCAACTCCGGCCTGATTGATGACAACTCTTTTGAGGCTGACATCACCGGACAGGACAGCATCCGTACCCTTGTGAAAGCAGGAGCTACGCTGGTGTTCACCTTTACCATTAAGGCCAGAGCGAACATGGGCAACCTGCTTAAAGGCAGCAACGTGGCAGAGATTTCAAGAGCTCCACGCACAACCGGTCTCCCGCAGCTTGACCTTATCCAGCAGAAAAAAGCGGCTAAAAAGCCAAAGCTGGTGAGGAAGATTGTACGCAGACAGCCTGTGAGAGGCGGAAAAAGGAGAGCGTTGCCCCAGAGGGGACGAAGGATAGGATTGCGGAGGAGACGCAGGAGATAATCCTGTGAGCGATTCATCTTTCGCAGACGGTAACTCAATAAAAGGCCAGAGCGTGGAGTCACATTGAGCTTCTGCTTTGGCCTTTTTTTTACCTGCCGGAGCTGATGCAAAGGCAGGCAATTCAAAAACAGAGAAACGATGAGCACAAATAAAAAAGGCAGATACTCCCACAACCGCATAGATTACATTGTTTTCGGTGATCCGAAGGCAGCCAGGAAGCTGGTGCATGATTACGGATACATTCCCCCGAAAGACCTGCACGACCTTTCCGATACGGTAAAGCAACTGGTGAAAAAACGGGGTGAGGTATTCATTAAGGATCTGCTGAAAATCCATCCAGACCGGAAAGCGGTGCTGATGGCAGACAAAGACACTGAACAGGATGAGTTCTGTGGTGGATGCGGGCACGCCAGTTCCTATACCGGTGATCTGAAAGACTTGTCAAGGAAAGAACTGGAAGACCTCTATGCCGAAACAAAGGACAAGCTGAGTGATAGCCCGGAAGGAGACAGTTTGAAGAAAAAACTGGGAGAGATATGGGACGTGCTTTCTGACAAGAAAAAAGAGGACGAGAAAAAGGATACGCTGAGCGTGAAGAAGGAATGGGCATGGGCAACCATTGCCCTGGTGGTTGGCATAATCATCGGCAGTGCCGGTTCAGGTTCCAAATCTTCATAAAACAAGGTTCCATGGTAAGGATAACAGAAGAAACACCAAAAAATACCAGAACTGAAAGCCAGAACGCCAAAGGTAAAGTGACTTTCAGCACAAAGGACAAAACCACCCTTGCCCTGATCGGTGTATTGATAGCCGAAAGCCCGGAAAAGGTGAAACGCTTTCTCAATGCCTATGGCATCCAGACTTCTGAAAAGCCCAAACCGGATGAACTATCCAACAAAATACTTTATGCCATCGGTAAAAACAGCAAACAGTTCAATTATGAGCTGGCCAGACTGATTACCAGACAGGTCATTCCCATTGACGGGCAGGATTCCTTTGATTTCAGTGCTTTCAACGGTGATGAAGGCGGAGGGCCCAATGTGACCGTTGGTGTTGATCCGGTATCGGCCATTGCCGGTGCGGTTGGAAGCATTGCCAGCCTGTTCGGCAATGCCCAGAAAAAGAAAATGGCCAAAGACCAGGCACGCTCCATGACATTGCAAAGCCTGTTTGCTTACAAACAGCAGCAGGAACAGGCCAAAGCATCCGCACAACAGGGAAACCGGCAGATGATGCTGGTCAAGGTAATTGGAGGCATGGCGCTGCTGGCCTTACTGGGCTGGCTGGTATTCAGATATTTTATTCAACAGAAACAACCTGCAACAGCAGCAAAAACGCAGACAGCATGAACGCACAACAATACAATTTCGGACTGAACGGACAGCCGGTAGCAGCTTCAAGCTATGTGCCGGCAGATAAGTACGACCACTTTCTATGCCTTTCAAAGAAGTGCAAAGACCGGGTGGCGGCAAAGAAAAAAGTACGGCAGGCCAAACGGGAAGAAAGGCTGGAAAAGAAGAAACTGAAAAATGAAATGCTCCGGGCAGACATTGAAGCGAAAAGAACGGAGACGAAACTGGCCTCCCAGTTGGGAGCGCCTTCTCCCGAACCTCAGACGGCTGCAACGATCAGCACAGGTGGCGGAGGCGGACAACCATCTGCACAACCACAACAGGCAGGCTTTGGCGGAGGAACAATAATGATTGTGGTCGGGGTACTGCTGGTAGGGGGATTCCTCTGGCAGCAGGCACAGAAAAACAAGGCGGTGCCGGTGGCACAGGCCGCATAAATGAATTGATAACCAAAAAATGAAACGATGTTTTTAGGAGATCCATACTTACAACTCCGGCTTTACGGAGAAACCTACGATAACCTGTTTGATTCAGAAGATGAAGACGGCAGCTATACCTATGATGAGGAAGGAAACCTCTATGTCTATGATTCCTTTATCGGAAAGTGGCTGAAAAAGAGGAAGGAGAAACGCTCGCAGAAACCGAAGGTCATTGCACGCAGGGAACGGAAGGATGAAAGACGGATCAGCAAGGGTAAAGCCCCGAAATGGTCAGTACCCAAACCGGTGGTTAAAGAAGAAACTCCGAAAAAACCCATCACACCTCAGGAATTAAAAGCATCACAGGAGCTGAACAAGGCCAAACAGGAGGTACTCAAAACCAAAGCAGAGGAACTGAAAGTGATCGAGCAGGCAAAGAAAGCGGAAAACGAGGAAGCGAAGCTGAAAAATACAGAGGCATCCACGCAACTGATGGGATCGGGCAAAAACCTGATCTGGGTGGTGGTGATCATCGGAGGAATAATCATACTGGCAAAGGTATTTAAACCAAAAACGGCTGCCGAAGCAAGAACGGTAATGCCACAGAACTAATGAAGGAATAAAAAAACAAGAGAGACATGGCTGTATTAGCAGAACCAACAGAACAGGAAGTAACAGTGGACGGACAAACGCCACAGGGTGCGCTCTTTGTTTCTGTAAAGAACAAAGGGCCCAACGTGGCCACTGTGAACGGTGTTCCGATGGAAGTCGGGGAAGCCAAGAGCTACTCCTTTGTGGGAAAGGGATACAAAGCCATACCCTACGTGGTCAATGGCAGCACCCTGAAAATTTTATACATACTCTAAACCAAAAGCAATGATAGCAGGTGAAACAGAATATTTACTCGGCATGTCGGACAGCAACCAGGACTACTTTTTTAAAAAGCTGTTCAGCGGAAAAAACAAGCAGCCGAAAGATCCGAAGCTGAAAGAAGAAAAAAAGCAGAAGCGGCAGCAGTGGTGGTCAAAGCAGAAAGAAGGCTTTCAGCAGGCCGGAGGCATGGAAGGTGTCGGAAAAACCATCGGCAATGTGGTGAACCTTTTTAAAGGTACTTCACAGGAGCCGCCATCTGATTATGATGTAAACATGGGGCATGATGAAAGTCAGGACAAAAAAGGAGTACCCAAAGAAGTCTGGATCATTGGCGGCATTGTGGTTGTCCTGGGCGTGGTCTATGTCGTGAGCAAACAGATGGGCAAGCCGAAAGTGATTCAGCAAACAGCAAACGCAGCATAAAGCAATGATGATACCGATACCATCCAGAGGACAGCGATTCCGGTTACGGCTGGGCGTGAGAGCATCACAGCCTTTTTCCCTTGTGGTGAAAGGATACGATGCAGACCGGCCCAACTCCTATTATTTCCGCAGACGGGTTCCGTTCAAGGCCAGACTGTTCAAGGGAGAAGACAAGGGATACAAGGAGTTTTCCATTCCCCTGCCGGTATCACCGGATTTGCTGATGCTGGAAGTTTACGACAAGGTTTACCGGGATGATGAAGGCTTTAAGATCGAGAAGCTGGAAGCAGAAAAGATGGAGCCATCGGAAGTATGGGCGGAACCGGAAATGCACCGTTTCATGGACTTTGCATTGAAGTTCGCCATCAAAGCGGGTTATTCCAGGCCGGGCTTTTACGATAGCAAAAGCAGGGACTTTCTGATCGAGTACCTGCCGGTGATAAAAGATGAGGAAGGCTATCCGATGATCACACCTGCCCGTACCAACCGGAAAACGGGAAGGATACAGGTATCACAGATGCACTTCCGGCAATACACCATACCCATACGGCTGTACATACTGCTGCATGAGCGGTGCCATTACCAGATACCGACAAGAAAGGAAAAGCCATCGGATATATGTGCATTAAAGCCCTATCTGGACATGGGCTTTCCCGAAACGGAAGGTGTGTATGCAGCGACAAAAATATTTCAGGCTCACCCGGAGACGGTAGGCCCGAAACATGCCGACAGGGTAAGAAATATCCACGCATTTGTGGACAGCTACATTCAGAACAAAGAGCAAAAAAATACACAACTGGAAACCGTACACTGATGAACAGAGGAGCTAAAATAGGATTGACTGCCACTGCGGCCTTTGCAGGACTGGCATGGTGGCTTGGCAGGGATAAAACAAGCAAGCCGGAAGATAAAACTGTTCTGGAAAAGAAAACCTATGACTCCGGGGACGACAGTTTTGTGGGTATCATCAACGAACGGCTGAAAGCAGTGCTTACCCCGTCCAATATCCGTTTTGAAGACCAGCACAAAGCCGACCTGAAAAAATGGGGAACAAAGGAAGGTGTTATAGATACTGCCAGGGATATAGCCCAAAAGAAGAAAGAAAAGAAAAAGGCAGATGCCATTGAGAAGGCGGGTAAAGCATTTGTAAAACACAACCTGCCGAAACTGAAAATCAAACAGCCCGGAAAAAAAGAAAGCACGCTCTGGCAAAAGACGTACCACGATCTGCTCAAAGAATACTCCAAAACGCAGGTGGTTATCACCAATACTTCTACCGAAGCAAAATTTATCCGCCTCTGGGGAGCTAACCGTCCGCTCAGTATCAGCCCTCCTGCTCCGGCAGATGTGGAAGATCATATCATTGAGGAAACCGTATCGCTTGCCGTTGGTGTTCACCCGCAAGGAATTGCCTACAACCCTTTCAACGATTTGGTATATGTGGCCGACCAGCTATCCGGCACCGTAACGGTCATTGACAGGAGCAACCTGATCGTAAAAACCGTTCAGCTGCAACCATCTTTTCCGGGGTTCAGTTCACCGGTAGCTGTTACGGTCAATCACAACACGGGCTATGCCTATGTAGCCGGTTCCATATCGGATACCGTCAGCGTGATTGATACTGCATTGAATGTTGCCGGTGAAATTCCGGTAGGCACACGCCCTGTTTCTCTGGCCTGGAATCCAAAGAACAATTTTATTTACGTAGCCAGCCTGGTGGATGATAACCTTACCGTTATCAATGCCTTCGACAACAGCATCGTTACCACACTGCCTGCAGGTGATGACCCGATTGATGTGGCCGTTCATCCGGTTACAGGATTTATCTATGTGGTCAATTCCGGCAGTGATGATGTAAGCATTTATGACGACACGAATACACCGGTGGCTACCCTGCCACTGGACAGTAGTCCGGTTCCCCCAGTAATTCGACCGGTATCGGTTGCCTTTGATCCGTTGAACAACAATATGTATGTGGCCGGTGAACTGACCGCAACTGCCTATGTGGTGGATACTGCATTGAACACGGTGAGCACCACCGTTCCGACAGGACCCAAACCGCAAAACCTGTTCTTCAACACCTCCAACGGATTTATCTATGTGCAGAACAGCGGGGACAATACACTTACAGTGATTCAATCCGACAACACGATTAAAGACACGCTGGCCGGATTGGGAAACCAGAGTACCGGTGGCGTATTCAATCCTGCCAACGGACTGATTTATGTTTCCGACAGTACGCTCAATACCGTAAATGCCATCGGCTACGAGGCATTGAGCAGTAGTATCACCATTGACAGTGACTACAAGCAAAAGTTGGAAAACTTTCAGCATACACCGGCACTGGTTCAGCACGCCCGCTTTGTGCTTTCGGGCATAGAGCGTATTGCACTGCTGAAAGTAAACGATATAAAACCCACCGGATCGGTCAGCTCAAAGCCGGTCTCTTTCAGCAATTACTTCCATCCGCAGAATTTTTTGAATGTATCAGAAGTGCATGAACTGGGCGGAGAGGTGATTGACGGAAGACACGAATGGGTTTTTAAGATACCGGCATTACAGACATTGACTGTGCTGGTCTGGTACAAACAGTTTTTTATGAATTATCTGATTCCGAAACCTAAAAATCAAATGTTATGAACAAGTTAAAGTATCTCGTGATCCATTGCACTGCCACCGAAGAAGGCAGGCATTTCACCAAAGACGACATCATTGTCTGGCATACCAGCCCCAAACCGAAAGGCCGGGGATGGAACCGTCCGGGCTATTCCGACATCGTGCTGCTGGACGGCACACTGCAAAACATCGTGCCCTTTAACCAGGACGACTATGTGGATCTGTGGGAAATCACCAACGGGGTTAAAGGACTGAACGGCCATGCCCGCCATATCGTGTATGTCGGTGGACTGGAAAAGGACAGCAAAGAGAATAAGGATACCCGAACCGAAGCCCAGAAGGAAACGCTGGAAGTGTACGTCCGGTATCACCTGAAAAGGCATCCTGATATTCTCATCATGGGGCATTATCAGGCACCAACAGCTAACGGCAAGAGCTGTCCGAACTTCAATGTACCGGAGTGGTTGAAGGAAATCGGTGTGCCGAAAGAAAACATTTATGCTGAAAACCAATAGTCCATGTTCAAAGCAATGGTATATATCGGCATCGGATTCTGGGCAGGCAGGGCTTACTACAAAAACGTGGACAGGGAAACGGCTGAGAAGAAGGAAAAGGAAGTGAAACAAAAGTTAGTCCGCTTTCTCAATGAGATGGTGGAAGGCTTCGAGAATAAAAAAGAAGCGGAGCAACAGGTAAACAAGATCATGCAGTAATGGCAAAGGAAGTAATCATACAGGACATTATCATACCCGGCAGTAGTTCACCCTGCGATACCTGGAAGGCATATTACAAAAAGCTGAACGGAAAGTTCGGTAAGGTCAATGCCCGGATGATATGGCTCAAGACGTGGGAGATCAACGGCTCGTCTTCCTGTACAACCAATGCAGACTTTAACAAATGGCTGAAACAAAATGATATTGATGTGTCCAGTGCCGCTACCCGTGCCGTTGCCGACATCAGCCAGATAGGAGGCAATATTCTGGGCTTTGGAAAAACCATGACCAAAGTGCTGATGATCGGAGTGCCGGTAACGCTGGGTGTGGTGGTTTTACTGATTCTCTTTTTCATGGTCAAAACCGCCCGTGAAGCAAAGCCCTCTGATCTGGCCATGCTGCATCCGGCAGGACGGGCAGCAAAGATGGGCGGAGCAATTTAAAAGCGAGTGATGAATACGAACAAAAAAATATGGATAACAGGATTAAGCGTTGCGGGACTGCTTCTTGCAGGATCCATTGTTTACGGTATGCGAAAAAGAAAGCGGGACAAGAAAGCGGTGTCCTTCTTCGGAGAGCTGGAAAGACAAATATCTCCCGCAACAACGGGAATTACCGAAAGTGATGCCTTTGACATCTATTACTGGCAAAAAGCTCCCAAACAGGTGGGTAAGTCCATTATCCGGCTGACCGATGATGCGGCCAAAGCCAACGCAAAGAAGATATATGACGCATGGGGCTGGTGGGACGATGATGAAGATCAGGTGTACGGGGTGTTCCGGTCGCTCAAAGACAAGGTGCAGGTATCACAGGTGGCTTACTGGTACTACAAGGCACATGAGATCAACCTGATTGACGACATCCGCAGCAGGATGAGCCAGTCGGAGGTAGCAAAGGTTATGGAAATCGTAGGCCCGAAACAGCAATACCGAATAGCATAAAGAAAAAGCAATGGAGAAAAGCAAAGTAAAAATACCAAACGCAGTCATCTGGACAGGAGCCGGAATAGCGGTAGTGGCCGGTATCTGGTTTTTCTTTCTCAGGGACAAGGACAAGGGTGCATTGAACAGCATTAAATCAGTTGCATCCTCACTGGGAGGTGGGTTCAGGTGTATCAGCCGTGATTACCCGCTGACCTATGGCACCTGTCATCCGGGGGTGGAAAAACTGCAAAGGTATCTGAACAAAATGGGAGCATCACTGGATGTGGACGGGAAGTTCGGGCCGAAGACAAGGGATGCGGCCATACGGTATCTGAAAAGCGAAAAGTTCGACCAATCATTTATAGACACACTGAAAGTATAAAGCATGGCAGTAAAGACAAAACATATCGTAATCGGTTCGGTGGCAGTGATCGGCTTATCTGTCCTCGCCTGGTGGCTGACGGATCGCAGTAAAAAGGAGAAAGAAAAAAGCAACGGGGAAAGAAAGCAGCCTGCCATGCAGACTACGGGAATGAAGGAAAAGGTGAAGCCATCCGGTATTTCAAGCTACAACAAAGCGGAAGTACAGAAGAAGAAAAAGCGTCCGGCACCGGTGGCGGATGAGTTTCCCCTAAGGCTGGGAAGCAGGGGAAAAAGAGTGGAACGGTTGAATATATGGCTGATGCGGAATTTCGGTCATACGGGAGTGGTGTCGGATGTGTTTGATGAGATCACAGGCAGGCAACTGATGAAAGCCCTCAAAAAAACGGAGCTGGATAAGGAGAACTATTTACGGTACGGCATGGAAAAGCCGGTACATGAACAAAAAGTAATGCAATAGCTATGGCAGAGACGACAGAAAAGAAAAAAAGGAACCTGTTCAGCCTCATTGACCAGACCATCGGTGAGGAAGGAATACGGACTGACCTGAAAATCACCATGACCCCGCAGACGGCATGGACACTGGGGGCAGTCATTGTCGGTTCTATTGTAGTGGGTGGAATTGCCCTGGAGTTTATCAAAGGAATTATCAAACAATCAAAACAGTAATACGATGGACGTACAACTCATTCAGGAAATATTCGACCGGATCAAAGAATATATCATTGGTCTGGACTGGTCATACATAATGACCTTCATCACCATTGCTTACGGATTTAACCATTACAGGATCCGTCAGGGCTTGCAGAAGACAGGCATCCGGGCAGGGACAAAATACAGGGTAGCCATTGTAGGTGTGCTTTATGGCGCTGCACTGTATTTTATAAGAGGCTATCAGATTGCACAGGCAGAGGTGTTGTTTCAGTCGTTTGTGTTTGCACTGGTCTTTCACAAGCTGATACTGGAAAGCCTTTTGCCAAAACTGGTGCCGAAAACATTGAGGAAACACATTGTAAATGAGAAAACGGAATGAAACGATGGAACTTACTGCTGAATGTTGCCCTCATTGTCCTGGCTGCTGTACTGCTGTTCAGGAGAGAGCAGCAGCATGGGGAAGAACAGACACGCCTGCAGGAAAGAATGGAGCAACTGCAAAGCATCAACGATTCGCTTTCGCAATGCAACAGCAGGCTGGATGAAAAAATTGCAGACTATAAGCAGAAAGCGGACAGTCTGCAAAAACTGATAACGATAAATGACAGGAAAATTGAAAAGATCACAACCATACGAAATGAAAGGCTTGCTGTTATTGATACTCTTGACGGCAATGAGCTTTACAGCTTTTTCGCAGGCTTTGACACCGAAAGTGCAGCTCATTGACGGGGATACTGTGTTTTGCTTTTCCATTGAGCAGTCAAGGATTATCGCAAAGCATCTGGAAAAGGGTAAATACTGCGATTCGCTGGTGGTGCAGCATGAGCAGAATGAAAAGGTACTGAAAGAGGCGGTTGCTGTGAAGGACAGCACCATTGAAAAGCTGGAAAGTAAAACGGAAAACCTGAACAGCATTATTGATAACGACAGAGAAAGTATGGAACACATGAAACGGACAATAGATATAAAGGATAAAGAAATACGGAAGCAGAAGTTCCACAAACGGATTTTGGGAGTTGCGGTAATTGTAATCGGCATCATTGCCATCATTTAAAAAAACAAAGGATTATGCCAGAACCAACATTAGACGAATTGGTAGCCGCCTCCGGGCAGCTTGACAACGAGGGCTTGCCGGGCGTAAACGCAAAGGTGCAGCAGAAGGTGAATACCTACGTTCAGAACCTTGCCACATCGCTCGGATTGAACATCAGTCAGATGAGCGTTCAGATTCAGGCATTCGGAAGCGATTGCATTGTAACGGTGTTTAACGGGGATCAGCTGCTTCAATCCGTGTCATACAATTCGGTCATTAAACTATCTATGATATGAGCTTTATAGGAGGATACCAGAGCGATGTTAACCTGAACGACCTGCAATTTGTGGGTGATTTTCCCATTGAACATTCCATCGGTGGGTTCGGTATTGCACAGGGAACAGATAATTATACTTTATCACTGACACCGGCCATCAGTCAATACCGGCAGGGCCTTCCGCTGGAAGTGAAGTTTCAGAACACCAACACCGGGCCGGCAACACTGAATGTAGATACGCAGGGAGCGGTTCCGGTAAAGAAGATAGAAGCCGGTGCATTGACAGATTTGACAGCCGGAGAGCTGGACCCGGACAAGCTGTACATCCTGATTCATGACGGAGCGGTTTTTCAGATAGCCAACCATGGAGCCTCTGTTATCGTTCCCCTGGCAGATGAAAGTCAGCCCGGCATTTCGGAACGTGCGACACAGGCAGAAACCAATGCAGGGACAGACGATGCACGGCATATCACCCCATTGAAGCTGCTTACGTTTATCAATAATTTCCTGGCTACCGAAACACAGGCCGGTATCTCCGAAAGGGCAACGCAGGCGGAAACCAACGCAGGTGCAGATGACACCAGGCATATCACGCCTCTGAAGCTCCTGACCTTTATCAGCAATTTTCTTGCTACGGAAATACAGGCGGGTATTTCTGAAAGGGCTACACAGTCTGAAACCAATGCCGGTACGGATGATGCAAGGCACATTACCCCGTTAAAGCTGTTTCAGTTTTTCATCAATAAGCTGGCTACCGAATTACAGGCTGGAACAGCTCTTATTGCCAGCCAGGCAGATGTCAATACCGGCACGGACGATACTAAAATTGTTACGCCCGCAAAGCTCGCTGCTTATGTATCTGATAAACTCACCGGATTGTGGGAGGATAAAGGCGTGCTGGACTGCTCCACCAATCCCAACTATCCGGCAAGTCAGAAAGGCGATGCCTATACCGTAAGTGCAGCAGGAAAAATAGGTGGTGCATCAGGAGCGGATGTACAGGTCAGGGACGTGATTTACTGCGTGAATGATAACCCCGGAGGAGATCAGGCCACAGTCGGAGGCGACTGGAATATCATTCAGACCAATCTGGTACAGGCTACTGAACTGGTGGCCGGTTTTGCCGAGATTGCCACACAGGGAGAGGTCAATGCAGGAACCGACAACACCCGTATAGTCACTGCCCTGAAACTGAAAACATTGCTGGACAACCGGGTGGCAACAGAGCTTATCACCGGTCTGGCTGAACTGGCAACACAGGCAGAAGTAAATGCCGGAACAGATGACAGTCGCATTGTAACGTCCTTAAAGCTGAAAACCCTGCTGGATAACCGGCTGGCTACTGAAATTCTTGCCGGTCTTGCTGAAATTGCCACCCAGACAGAGGTCAATGCCGGAACGGATGACAGCCGTATTGTAACGGCTCTGAAACTGAAAACCCTGCTGGATAACCGCACAGCAACGGAAATACGGACAGGTCTTGCAGAGATAGCGACACAGGCAGAAGTTGATGCAGGAACGGACGATGAGAGAATTGTAACGCCTATCAAGCTGTTTAAGCTGCTCGATGTATTGCTTCAATATGCTGCCGGAACAGGAACCAATGCCATTATTCCCAAAGACGGCACAGCCAATGAAGCCTCCGGAACCGATTCAGCAGTGCTCAACGGAAGAGATAACCGTTCTGCCACAGCTTACAGTTCCAGTGTAGGCAGAGGCACGGATGCCAACCGGTATGCCGAATTTGCCAGTGCAGGAGGTATGTTTTTCAGCACCAGGGGATCTGCACAGTTTTTCAAGCTGCAGGCGTTTACAACAGTCAATCCGGGAACAGGAATATTCCCCATCAACCTGGACGGCTCCGGATTGAACAATACGAACAGATGGTCAATTCCTTCCAATACCGTCCATACATTCAGGCTGTATTTTCAGGTGGTGCAGAACTCAGGAACCACCGGAAATATTGGTGATACCTGGTCAGCCTATTATGAGGGCGTGGCAAGAAACAATGCCGGTACATTAAACTGGGTTGGATCTTCACCTACTGCCAATAATGTCCGGTCGGATGCCGGTTTTACTCCATCGGTGGGATTTGTCTTTCAGGGGGATAAAGTGGTGCCCTTTGTGATTGCCATGAGCGGAAGGGTACTGCATGTGAACATTACCTGTCTTATTACACAAACCAAATTCAACCTGTCGTAATGGGACACTTTGAAATCATAGGAATAGTAATCGGAGCTACCGGCTTCTGGCAGCTGATCGTCTTTCTTGTGCGATATGGCATTGACCGAAGGCTGAAACTGGAACAGGCAAGAAAGGAAAAGGCAGAAGCCACGAACCTCAATGTAAAAACCGAAAGCCAGATCATCGGCAACTGGATCCAGTGGGCAAATACGCTGGAAAACAAACTGAAAATCCTGACCGATTCGGAAAAGACAAAGGATGAGAAGCTGGCCAGTCTGACCAGAGAGAACTGTGAGTTGAAAAAGAAAGTGCGCCACCTCGAAATACAGTTGCAGGCCTTTAATGATAAGGTAGAAGGATTACACAGGGAAAATGTAGCCCTCAAACAAAAACTGAGCACCCATATCAGCAACAAAGACCATGAGAATTATGAGTAAAGGAGAAAAAATATTATCCCGGCTGTTCATGCTCACTATTACAGTGGCATCGGCCATCACCATATTTGACAGATTGCAGGAAAGAAAGGAACATCAGTGTAAATGTCAGAAGAAGTAAGAATATATGGAGATCAAAAGGCAACATCTGTACTTCGGTATCGGTATCACCGCAGGGGTGCTGGTGCTGGCTATTGCCGGAAGGTGGGCCTATAAGAAGTTTGATATTGGCACAAAGCTAAAGCTGCAAACGCTTCATCCATCCGTCAGAAAGAAAGCGGAAAAGTTTCTTGCAAAAGCCAGGAAACAGGGTATTAACCTGATTATCACCAGCGCCTACCGGGATTGCAAAGAGCAGGATAATCTTTATGCACAGGGGAGAACAAAGCCCGGTAAAGTTGTAACCAATGCCAGATGCGGACAGTCCGTGCACAATTACCGTATGGCTTTTGACGTTGCACCCGTCATTGATGGTAAGGTAAACTATAATAAGGCCGACTGGGAAGCCATCGGACAGATCGGTGAAAGTGTGGGCTTACAATGGGGAGGCCGGTGGAGCAGTTTTAAGGACAAGCCTCACTTTTACGATACAGGGGGAAAGACGGTGGCGCAGTTGATGCAGGAAAGCAGACTGGCGGCCTAACTCTCTTTATTCGATACCAGCAATTTTCTCACATCCACATCCAGAGCTTCGGCAATTTCAAAAAGCGTTTCGATTGTAGGCTGCATCTCATTCCTGCACCAACGGGATACAGTTGTTTTATTCTTCCCGATTTTATCTGCAAGCCAGAGGTTTGTTTTACCCTGCTCGGCAATGACTGCCTTTATCCTGTTGTGTATCTTTTTATCCATTTGGAACGCCTGAAACGCTTCTTAATATGCAAAGTAAGTAAATAAAAAGCACAATAAAACCAAGCTATTATAGCCGTTTTTAGAATATAAATAGCCTTATTATGGTTATTTATTTGCTTTATACGATTCCTTTTTATTAAATTAGCCCGGTCAAAATTATTTTTATGGCTATAAGATACACAAAAGACCAGCTTGAAATTTTGCTTTACAAGCAGCTTGAAAATCTCGATGCCATGAATGAGCATGTGAGACTGGTGAAGGAGCAGAACGAAATGCTGCTGACCTATAACCACAAGCTGATCGAAAAACTTTCGGAAGATCAGAAGAAACCGGTTCCCTATCCCAAACCTAAAAGAAAAAGGAATGGTAACACTTGAAAAAAATCTGCTGAGAATAGAGGTTACTGATGACAGCCCGGAAGACCTCTTATACAACTACCAGAAAGCACTGGTGCTCACTGCCCGTACGATCCTTTCCTGTAAGGATAATTTTCTAAGCGAAGATGCTTGTGAGTATTTTCCTTTCTTGCTCGACCTGCTTGCCAAACTGAACTTTGATGAGTTGCAGTTGCGGGAGATTGGGAAATTAATGTCAGCACAATATAAGAATTGTAAAATATAGTGAGGGGTTTCCTTAAAAAAGTTGCTTATGATTCTCCTCAATTAAGTTTTATGCTATTAATGCTGATCTTGCTAAAATGTAAGAAATAATTTCATAAATGTATATTTTTTGATGACTTTTACAAAAACTTGTAACCTTTTTAGGTGATTTTACGTATACCTATACGGTTGTATAGGTGTTTATACCTATATACAGTATTTGTATTTGTTTTACGTAAGATTTTGCAAAAAGTTACCGCCCCAGAGGGGATATTGTATGTTTTTAAACAGAAAAAATACCGCCAGAATTAACATCACATCTCCTGCTTGCCTGCCGAAGATTGAAAAGCAAAGGCAGGAAACCCGCATGGCCGTAGAGAGAGAGAGAGAGAGAGAGAGAGTAAAAAATTGCGCTTTAAATACCCATCCTGTTACCTGTCTAACCCATAAAAAGAAGGACAGGATGAAAGAACAAAATCGAAACATTCATTTTTTTTTTTTTCAGGAACTTTTTTGTTTCATATTTATATTATCACTTCAATTTAATTCCTTTGCTCAAACCGGCCCTGGTGGAGTTGGCGATGCAACCAACAACAAATTATGGTTAAAGGCGGATTATTTAAGTCAGGGCGATGGCACAGCGGTTACGAGTTGGACGGATGCTTCGGGCAACGGGTTTGATTTTGCACAGGCCACCGGGAGCAAGCAGCCTACTTATAAGACGAATATCCTGAACGGTCAACCGGTAGTTCGTTTTGACGGTGGTGATGCCCTGAACAGCACAACCATTACCTCTAATGCAGGCGACCACACTGTGTTTGGAGTGTTGAACTCCACTTCCAACACCTATACCTTTGACAATACCGATGGGGCAAGATGGCTGACCGCTATCCACACCAGCGGAGCATATTGGGACGGAGCATGGAAAGGGACTGCCATTGCCACAGGGGCAACGGTAAAGATACACAGTTGGGTGCTGGATGATGCCGGAGCAGAAGTGTTTACAGATGGTACAAGTTACACCACCGGCACGTGGGATGCTACCAGTAAAATGGGAGGCACGCAGGTACTGGGGGCAAGACAGGATCAGAGTACACAAATGATGACAGGTGATATGGGAGAATGGATTGTTTATGAAGGAGCATTGAATACCGCACAGAGAATCATCGTAGAAAACTACCTTGCCAGCAAATACGGCATAACCATAGCCAATGATAAATACGCCCATCAGGGAACACATAAGGAAGATGTAGCAGGGATCGGTTATGAAGATGCCTCCAACTTCCACACCGCAGCCCAGTCAGCAGGCATACTCAAAATATCCAACGCTGCATCACTGGATGTGGCAGGTGATTACCTCCTGTTCGGACATGATGACGGGGATGCTACAACGTGGACTACGGCTGAAGACCCTAATTCCGGTTCCAACTCTCAGCGACTGGCAAGAGAATGGCGATTAGACGAAAGCGGAACTGTCGGCAGCATTACCGTAGGGGTACTGGTATCTGCTTTACCTGCGCTTCCAGGGGGGTACACCAATTATGTGATATGGAAAGATGCAGATGGAGACTTTACGGCAGGGGCAACTCAATATCCCTTAACACAGAATGGTTCTTATTATGAAACAACCGGCCTCACTTTTACCGATGGGGATTATATAGCCATTGGTTGCATCAAGCCCGTTATCCAATTTACCCTTACTTCTTCCAGTGGTTCAGAGGCTACTACTCCTGCCACCATAGAAGTATCGCTAAACTATGCGTTAGGCAGTAATGCAACTGTTGACTATACCATTAACGGGGCAAGTACAGCTACGGGAGGCGGAACCGACTACACCCTTGCAGCAGGTACAGCTACCATTACTTCCGGCTCTACCACTACCAATATATCTGCCACTATTGTGGATGACGGTACTCAGGAATCTTCCGAAACGATCATTCTCGACCTGTCCAATCCTTCTGCCGGTATTACACTGGGTGCTAATACACAGCACACCTATTCCATTAACGACAATGACGGCACAAGGGATATTGACTTTACCGTTGCATCCTCAAACGGAGCAGAAAACGTTACTCCCGTTGTGCTGACATTGCAAATTACCAACGGAGCGAGTTCCGGTACACAAACAGTTGACTACACGGTGTCGGGCACAGCTACCGGAGGTGGTACTGACTATACCCTTGCTTCCGGGACAGCTACCATTGTAGCTCCTGCTACTACTACCACTATCAGTATTATTGTTGTTGATGATGCGCTGGATGAAGCTGGCGAGACAGTTGTTGTATCTCTGTCTAATCCATCAGCAGGTGTAAACATCGGAACAAATGATGTTTATACCTATACCATCAATGATGATGACGCTTCTCCAACCGTGCAGTTTACCACTACTTCTTCTTCCGGTTCAGAGGGCACTACGCCTGCTAATCTTGAACTATCCCTTTCTGCGGTGTCTGGACAAGATGTAACGGTAGATTACAATGTAACGGGAGGTACAGCTACCGGAGGTGGTACTGACTATACCCTTGCTTCCGGGACAGCTACCATTACAGCAGGTTCTACCACAACCAATATCAGTCCGGTTATTGTAGATGACGGAAGTGTCGAGCTTACGGAAACCATACAGGTAACCATCTCTAATCCGGGCAATGCCACGTTAGGGGCAAATACAACACATACATTTAACATCCTTGATAATGATGACGTTGGGTTTGTAGGCCCCGGAGGTGTGGGGAAAAGCACCAACAACAAATTATGGTTAAAGGCGGATTATTTAAGTCAGGGCGATGGCACAGCGGTTACGAGTTGGACGGATGCTTCGGGCAACGGGTTTGATTTTGCACAGGCCACCGGGAGCAAGCAGCCTACTTATAAGACGAATATCCTGAACGGTCAACCGGTAGTTCGTTTTGACGGTGGTGATGCCCTGAACAGCACAACCATTACCTCTAATGCAGGCGACCACACTGTGTTTGGAGTGTTGAACTCCACTTCCAACACCTATACCTTTGACAATACCGATGGGGCAAGATGGCTGACCGCTATCCACACCAGCGGAGCATATTGGGACGGAGCATGGAAAGGGACTGCCATTGCCACAGGGGCAACGGTAAAGATACACAGTTGGGTGCTGGATGATGCCGGAGCAGAAGTGTTTACAGATGGTACAAGTTACACCACCGGCACGTGGGATGCTACCAGTAAAATGGGAGGCACGCAGGTACTGGGGGCAAGACAGGATCAGAGTACACAAATGATGACAGGTGATATGGGAGAATGGATTGTTTATGAAGGAGCATTGAATACCGCACAGAGAATCATCGTAGAAAACTACCTTGCCAGCAAATACGGCATAACCATAGCCAATGATAAATACGCCCATCAGGGAACACATAAGGAAGATGTAGCAGGGATCGGTTATGAAGATGCCTCCAACTTCCACACCGCAGCCCAGTCAGCAGGCATACTCAAAATATCCAACGCTGCATCACTGGATGTGGCAGGTGATTACCTCCTGTTCGGACATGATGACGGGGATGCTACAACGTGGACTACGGCTGAAGACCCTAATTCCGGTTCCAACTCTCAGCGACTGGCAAGAGAATGGCGATTAGACGAAAGCGGAACTGTCGGCAGCATTACCGTAGGGGTACTGGTATCTGCTTTACCTGCGCTTCCAGGGGGGTACACCAATTATGTGATATGGAAAGATGCAGATGGAGACTTTACGGCAGGGGCAACTCAATATCCCTTAACACAGAATGGTTCTTATTATGAAACAACCGGCCTCACTTTTACCGATGGGGATTATATAGCCATTGGTTGCATCAAGCCCGTTATCCAATTTACCCTTACTTCTTCCAGTGGTTCAGAGGCTACTACTCCTGCCACCATAGAAGTATCGCTAAACTATGCGTTAGGCAGTAATGCAACTGTTGACTATACCATTAACGGGGCAAGTACAGCTACGGGAGGCGGAACCGACTACACCCTTGCAGCAGGTACAGCTACCATTACTTCCGGCTCTACCACTACCAATATATCTGCCACTATTGTGGATGACGGTACTCAGGAATCTTCCGAAACGATCATTCTCGACCTGTCCAATCCTTCTGCCGGTATTACACTGGGTGCTAATACACAGCACACCTATTCCATTAACGACAATGACGGCACAAGGGATATTGACTTTACCGTTGCATCCTCAAACGGAGCAGAAAACGTTACTCCCGTTGTGCTGACATTGCAAATTACCAACGGAGCGAGTTCCGGTACACAAACAGTTGACTACACGGTGTCGGGCACAGCTACCGGAGGTGGTACTGACTATACCCTTGCTTCCGGGACAGCTACCATTGTAGCTCCTGCTACTACTACCACTATCAGTATTATTGTTGTTGATGATGCGCTGGATGAAGCTGGCGAGACAGTTGTTGTATCTCTGTCTAATCCATCAGCAGGTGTAAACATCGGAACAAATGATGTTTATACCTATACCATCAATGATGATGACGCTTCTCCAACCGTGCAGTTTACCACTACTTCTTCTTCCGGTTCAGAGGGCACTACGCCTGCTAATCTTGAACTATCCCTTTCTGCGGTGTCTGGACAAGATGTAACGGTAGATTACAATGTAACGGGAGGTACAGCTACCGGAGGTGGTACTGACTATACCCTTGCTTCCGGGACAGCTACCATTACAGCAGGTTCTACCACAACCAATATCAGTCCGGTTATTGTAGATGACGGAAGTGTCGAGCTTACGGAAACCATACAGGTAACCATCTCTAATCCGGGCAATGCCACGTTAGGGGCAAATACAACACATACATTTAACATCCTTGATAATGATGACGTTGGGTTTGTAGGCCCCGGAGGTGTGGGGAAAAGCACCAACAACAAATTATGGTTAAAGGCGGATTATTTAAGTCAGGGCGATGGCACAGCGGTTACGAGTTGGACGGATGCTTCGGGCAACGGGTTTGATTTTGCACAGGCCACCGGGAGCAAGCAGCCTACTTATAAGACGAATATCCTGAACGGTCAACCGGTAGTTCGTTTTGACGGTGGTGATGCCCTGAACAGCACAACCATTACCTCTAATGCAGGCGACCACACTGTGTTTGGAGTGTTGAACTCCACTTCCAACACCTATACCTTTGACAATACCGATGGGGCAAGATGGCTGACCGCTATCCACACCAGCGGAGCATATTGGGACGGAGCATGGAAAGGGACTGCCATTGCCACAGGGGCAACGGTAAAGATACACAGTTGGGTGCTGGATGATGCCGGAGCAGAAGTGTTTACAGATGGTACAAGTTACACCACCGGCACGTGGGATGCTACCAGTAAAATGGGAGGCACGCAGGTACTGGGGGCAAGACAGGATCAGAGTACACAAATGATGACAGGTGATATGGGAGAATGGATTGTTTATGAAGGAGCATTGAATACCGCACAGAGAATCATCGTAGAAAACTACCTTGCCAGCAAATACGGCATAACCATAGCCAATGATAAATACGCCCATCAGGGAACACATAAGGAAGATGTAGCAGGGATCGGTTATGAAGATGCCTCCAACTTCCACACCGCAGCCCAGTCAGCAGGCATACTCAAAATATCCAACGCTACATCACTGGATGTGGCAGGTGATTACCTCCTGTTCGGACATGATGACGGGGATGCTACAACGTGGACTACGGCTGAAATACCGGGAAATATAACCAACATACAAAGAATTGCAAGAGAATGGAGAGTGGATATAACCGGTACTCTTGGTAGCGTTTCAATGAGTATTGATCCTGCTGGTCTTCCGGGGTTGCCAGCAAATTACCATACGTATGCTATTCTTGTGGATGCAAATGGAAATTTTTCTACTGGTGCCAGTTTTTATCCCATGACATTTTCAGGAGGAAACTGGGAGGTGTCAGGAATAAATATTACTGATAACGACTACATATCAGTTGCAATAGTACATAATGTATCTGTTCAGTCAGGTAATTTAAATACGGCTTCAACATGGGCTGCAAATGTAGCCCCTTCATCCGGTGAAGATGTAATTATTTCTGGTGGTTATACAGTTTCTTTGACAGCGGATTTCTCAGTAGGATCAGTTGATTTTCTTTCAGGAAAAATAAATTTGAGTGGCAGTAATCTTACGATTGCCTCAACAGGCACTATTACAGGTTACAACGCAACTAATTACATCCAGGCGGATGGAGCAGGAGAATTAAAAAAATCATGGACAGCCATTGGTTCTTTTACATATCCAGTTGGGGATGCCTCTAATTATAGCCCCTTTACAATCACATTTAATGCAGGAACCGGATTTGCGGGAGCGGATTTAGCCGTAAGGGTTGTAGATGCTATTCATCCAAATGAAGATAAATCAGATCACATTACAAGGTATTGGGTAGTAACTCCCACTGGTATCAGCACTCCTGATTTTGATCTGAGCTATATTTATGTTGATGCCGACATAGTAGGAACTGAAGCAAATATGTTTGCCCGTAAATGGAGTGCAGGCTCCTGGACTGATTATGACGCTGTAAATGCACCTGCCAATACTCTTACCGGAAGCAATATCACTTCATTTAGCAATTTTGGAGGTGGAGGCGGAGCACCACTTCCGATTGAATTGCTGTACTTTGATGCCAAATTGATTGGCGATGTCGTACAGCTTAATTGGTCAACTGCTACCGAAACCAATAATGATTTCTTTACTATTGAAAAATCTCAAAATGGTATGGCCTTTGAGAAAGTAACAACTGTTGATGGGGCAGGCAATAGTAGTTCTATTCAGAATTATTCAGCCATTGACGAAAACCCGTACAAAGGTATTTCCTACTACCGCCTCAAGCAAACCGATTTTGACGGCAAATATGAATACTCCGACCTTGTGGCGGTTCAGTATGTCAAAGAAGCGGATGTTAGAATATTCCCCAACCCGTTGGATGGAAGCACCTTTTATTTAAGTATGAACGGATCAGAAGGGCAAGAGGTACTGGTGGTACTGTATAATCCGTTGGGGTCGGAGGTTTATTCTATGGCCATTGTTCAGCAGGAAGGGCCTATGCTTAGAGTCATAGATTTGAAAAATAAATTGTCACCCGGAATATATCTTATTATTGGAAGCAGCCGAAACGAGTTGTTTCGACAGAAGTTGATCATTCGATGATTATATTGTGGTTAATACGGTCAATCAAATTGCACTCATGTTCTCAGAACTTGACGACCTGAAAAGACATCACTATCAGTATCTTACCTAAAGCAGACAGATATCTTCTCTATACATTTACTATCAGTTCATTCGCATCATCGAGCACCTTGCTGTCAAAGCTGTCCAGATAAACCTCCGTTGTTTTCAGATCACCGTGCCCAAGGCTTTCACCGATGACTTCGGTGGGTATGCCTTTTCGTTTGGCAATGGATGCCCAGGTGTGCCGGATCACATAGGTGGTTAGATTTATTTCCGGTGCACCGATCAGTTTGGCGATTTTCCTGAAACGCCTGTTGTAACGGTTCCGTTTCTGGTTGTAGGTGTCCAGTCCGGTTTTAGTGTTCTCAAATCCGATAGGGAAGACATAATCTTCCGGTGCTTTGTCTTTTAGCTTGTAGTCATTCAGTATCCTGACAGACTCATCCGTCAGTTTGATGGAAAAGTCTTTGTTGTTTTTGCTCCGGGTATAGATGAGCCTGCCCTCCACCAGTTTGTTACCCTTGTATTTGGTGTCAATGATCTGCTTTGCTTTCAGCTTGGCCAGATCCACAAAGTTCATCCCCCGGTTGTTGAACATGAACAGGAAATAGTTCTGTGCGTTCCAGTCTGCTTCGCCTTCCCTTGTTTCCTTGTCAAATTTCAGCTCCCGCACTTTTCCGATGATGTCCTGGCTCACCGCCCGCTTCTTTGTCTTTTTTGTTTTGATGGAGAAGTTTTTGAAAGGTTCAGCAGTGTAGCTTTCCAGTTCCCTGTTGGCTGCATTGAGAATAGCCCGTAATGTTTTCAGATAAATGCTGATGGTGTTCACCGTATTTCCCTTGCTGAGTTCTGCTGCCTCAAAGTCTTTCAGGAAGGTGATGTCTATTTCATTCAGTTGCAATCCTTCTTTGTCCCAGAAGTTCAGAGCAGACCGTACTGACCGGTCATATATTTTGGCGGTGCCATGGTTTCCGGCTTTTCTTTTCCTTTCAATAAGCACATCAGCCCATTCCCTCAAAGTCATGGCGCTTTCCCTGCTTTTCCGGTTGGGATCATACGACATGATGAGTTCCTTTACTTCATCAGGACTTAGCAGATCAATCTTTTCAATATTCTCAGAAATAGCCTGATTCGCTCTGGCCAGTTCATTACCCAGGTAAGCATTTACCCTTCCGGAGTTGGGATAATTTTTCACTCTGTTGCCAGCCCACTGATTTTCCTTGCAGGAATATTTTAGTTTAATTTCCTTGGAGTTCCGGTTATGGACAATCCTCAACTTTATTCTATATTCGCCATTCTTATTGGCCCTTCGGGTATCGAGAAACAAATAGGCAGAAGTCATGGTTTTTGAGTTAAATTTGGTAAAAATCAACGCTTGGCTAATTAACAAAATTTTCAAGCAATTTTCAAGCAGAAAGTGGTTTATTTTGGTTTCCGGTGAATTGTAATGAAATTAAAAAAACTCAAAAACCATTGATAATAAAGGGTTTTAGGAATAAAATGACAGATTTAAAAACAGTAGAAAACAGTAATAAACATGCCTGTCACGCAGGAGGTCGCGAGTTCGAGTCTCGTCCGGACCGCTGAGATGAGCCCTTTCCGTTTGGAGAGGGCTTTTTTTTTGATGCACCCCATCCGGTAGTTCAGTTGGTTAGAATGTCCCGCAAGTAATGCGGGAAGGTCGCGAGTTCCCTGCCTGCCGATGCACGGGCCTGGGCGACGGCAGGCAGGGAGTCTCGTCCGGATCGCCTTCGCCCGCCATAGCTTTAGCAAGGGCGTTTTTTTTATGGAATGGGCTTATCCGTGGCGGACAACCAATCCCAACGGGATTGAAAGTTTATAGGCGATTGCATGTGTACGATGATGTACGACCCCAACGGGGTCGCAGCATTTTCTGACGTTCGTGTTTTCTGTAAACGTTGAATCCCGATGGCATTCTTTCATCCGTCAATGGATGTTTATCCTTCATCGTTTACAAAAAACAAAGCTACCTGCCGTCACAAGGGTCTGCGCAACGACGTCTTTGTTGATCCATCCCCCCCATTTTTCCTCCCCCGCAACCTCTCCTCCCCTATCACAGTATACAGGTCAAAATTGATGCGCATGAGAAAACTTGCTTTCCTATGGATGGCCCTCACATTTGTGGTTGTTTCCTGCAAAAAGGAAACGGACGACAATGACAATAACAGCAACACCTCCACCGAGGTTCCGGCCGTGTACAAAAAGATTTACGGAGCCACCGACATTTATATCGAAGGCGATTATGTGGTGATCAAAACCAAGGGCCGTCCGGATCATAAAAGTCCGTATTACAAAGACACCCAATGGGAAAGTTCCCTGTACGAAGCGTACAATGGCAACAACAGCGCTTTTGCGATCAACCCCAATCGCATCAGTGAGCAAAACATGACCTACAAAATACCGAGGAACCCGGCGGTGAACGCAAACCATGAGGCCACGCCACTCGGGGCCATGGGCGTTGCACTGAACGGTGTGGCTTTCTATAACCAGTATGCCGGTCCCAACAACCAGCAACTGACCAGTGAGATCAATTCCTTTGACCAGTATGACGGCCACCCTCAACAACAGGGGCAATACCACTACCACGTTGAACCTTACTATCTGACTGCCAACAGCGGTGAAGATGCACTCCTGGGATTTCTGCTCGACGGGTTTCCGGTATATGGCCCGAAAGAGAACGGACAAACGGTGAACGACAATGACCTGGATGAATTCCACGGCCATACCGGTGTTACCGCTGATTATCCCGACGGTATCTACCACTACCATATCACCGCCACCGACCCATACATCAACGGGAATGGCTATTATGGCACCGCGGGTACGGTATCTCAATAAGGTATTCCTATTGGCAGTCCTCTTCTGGTCTGCCTGCAAGTTGCACAGCCCTGAACCCGACCTTTCGTGGTTCAGGGCTGATACTTTGCAGCTGCAACCTTCAGGCGGTATTTTTTATTTTCACGGACATCCGTTTACCGGTCGCGTGTTTTCTTGTTACAAAGGCGCAAATGATACGTTGGAGGTGCAGCAATACCTTCACGGCAAAGAGCATGGTGCCTGGAAGAAGTTTTTTCCCGACAATCATCTGCAGGAAATCCGCTATTTCAGCCATGGAAAGAAAGAAGGCATGTACGAAACATGGTGGAGCAACGGACAGAAAAGGCTGTCGTACCAATTTGAAAACGATGAATACGAAGGCGCATGCCGGGAGTGGAACGAACGGGGTTTGCTGATCAAAGACATGCACTATGAGAAAGGGCATGAGGCGGGATTGCAACGTGTATGGTACGACAACGGCAAGATCAAATCCAACTACCAACTGATCAACGGCCGGCGGTACGGACTGCTGGGCACAAAAAATTGTACAAATGTGGGTGATAGCATTCAGTAAGCGTGCATCGGTTGCAGCAGCCGTTGTGCTGCTGCTTGCCTCCTGCGAGGAAAAGCAGGTCGGACTTCCTTACTACGACACACCGGATTTCACGCCGCTGTTCAACGACACCGCACACATCACCCCCCACCGCCTCGCCGACTTCTCATTCACCGATCAACACGGCGATACCATCACACAGGCTACCATCGAAGGCAAGATCCATGTGGCGGATTTCTTTTTCTCCAGCTGCACAAGCATCTGTCCGGTGATGACCCACAACATGTCTACGATCTCCGACACGTTCCGTGATGACCCCGGTGTGGTGCTGTTGTCCTACAGCGTTACACCCTGGCTCGACAGCACGGCCCGGCTACATGAATTCGCAGAAGGTTACCACATCACCGACCCGAACTGGCACCTGCTCACCGGCAGCCAGTCGGCCATTTATGACCTGGCACGCAAATCCTACTTCGCCGAGGAAGACATCGGCTTTGCCAAAGACAGCAGCGAGTTCCTGCACACAGAGCATTTCATCCTGGTGGATAAAAACAAGCGCATCCGCGGCATCTACAACGGAACGCTAAAGCTGGAGATCGTGCAATTGATCAAAGACATCAGGGCATTGAAGGAAGAGTAGGGGAAAAGCTTCTTCTTTATCCATATATCGTACTTATGTACTTTGGAGAATTTCCAAATTACTTGTACTTTTACAAGTAATAATACCCGCCACGCCTCTGCTTGCAAGCGCACCCGGGCGGGTTTTCCTTTTTATGGAATATAAAAAGCCCCCCTTAAGTGTTACAGACCAGCTTTTCTTGCTAAAATCAAGGGGGTTGTGTATTGCAGACCAATCAAGAGCTGAGCATTATCTTTCGAATATCAGTTATTATAGATTGAGGGCTTATATGGTGCCTTTTCAAGTGGTTGATGACCACAATCATAAGTTTACCCCAGGAATAACTTTTGATCATGTTTTAGATCTGTACGTATTTGATCGGGAACTACGTTTGCTGGTGTTTGATGCTATTGAAAGAATTGAAGTAGTGAAGACTTCCCTAAAAAACGTAGCGAATAAAAATAGAAATTAGTCGCTAACTTTAACAGGGAACAAAATGAAGAAGAGCAAATTCACCGAGAGCCAGATTGTAAGCATTCTCAAGGAGCAGCAATCGGGCAAAAGTGTCAACGACATCTGCCGGGAACACGGCATCAGTCAGCCCACGTTTTACCAGTGGAAGAGCAAGTACTCCGGGCTTGAAGTCAACCAACTCAAACGGTTGAAAGAACTGGAGAGCGAACTGGCCCAATACAAGAAGATCGTAGCGGAGCAGACCCTGCACATCACCGTACTGAAAGATGTGATTGAAAAAAAGCTCTAGGGCCTGCCGAGAAGCGCGAGCTGATCGGTTATGCAAATCATCAACATAAGATCAGCATCCGGCAGGCCTGTGTGTTGTTTACCATCCAACAGTCGGTGTATTACTACCACCCCAAACCCAAGGACGATCAGATGATCCGTGACCGGTTGGCGGAACTGGCCGAGCTGCATAGCCGCTGGGGCTTCTGGATGATGCACCACCGCTTACGCAACATGAACTACATATGGAATCATAAACGGGTATACCGCATCTATACAGAGATGGGATTGAACCTGCGCCGCAAAACAAAGAAGAGACTTCCACTGCGGGTGAAAGAACCGCTGCTTCAGCCACTGTATTCGAATGTAACCTGGAGCATGGACTTCATGCATGACGGATTGTACAATGGCATCAAGTTTCGCTCCTTTAACATCATTGATGATTACAACAGAGAGGTGCTCAATATCACCATTGACACCAGTCTGACCAGCAAGCGGGTGATCCGCCAATTGGATCAATTGATCGCCTGGCGGGGAAAACCTGAACGCATTAGGGTAGACAACGGTCCGGAGTTCATTGCCCAGGCCATGGAGGAATGGGCTGAGAGAAGAGGTATCCAGATGAAGTTTATAGAGAAGGGAAAGCCCCATCAGAACGGATATGTGGAGCGGTTCAATAAAACCTACCGGGAAGAAGTATTGGATGCTTTTTCGTTCACCCGACTGAAAGATGCACAGCTGTTGTCCCACGCATGGATGTGGATCTACAACAATGAGCGTCCGCACTCATCATTGGGATATAAGACGCCAGTGGCTTTTGCCCAGGAACGTCTTCGAGGCTACGCCTCTTCGACGTTCCTGCCCGATCAACAATCTGATTGGAAATCGTTAGTTTTAACTGCTACGAATTAAGGGGAGTCTTCAATTCTCGTCTATGGAATAGAACACTTACAATTCGTCCGATGCTTCCGAATGTAACCCTGCAACCCTGGTTGCGGAAGGAGTCAGATGTGTTGGGCGAAAAGTTATACGCGCTTCTTTGTTGCATCTATTACTTATTGAAGGTGGTTAACCCCACAACATCATTCAAATATAATCTGCAAGACCTTATCGGTCGCTATCCGGAGATTGAAATTGTTCGAATGGGATTCACTGTTGATTGGTTATCGGAGCCTCTTTGGATGTAAGCAAAATTCATGTTCTATTATTCTTTAGAGGCACCCGATCAGGGCCTAACAGAACGCCCCTGAAAATATGGTGTTAGGCTTTTGTAATGTCTTTAGATGAAAGTTCCCTACCCGTCTATTTACCTATATTTACCCCACAAACCACAACACACCACCTATGAAAAAAGCTTACTCTTTTGTATTTGCCACCTTGTTCCTGGGCAGTGCCATGGGCCAAACGCTGAAGGTTGCCGGAAGCACCAATGCCTCCGGTGGCGTCACCTGCTTTTACTATGATTCAAAGGATGACCTGACCTATGTCGTCGGATCATTGAGCAGCGCCGACGGAAACCCCGTAAAAGGCGCCGCCGCATGGAACGGCACCGGCTGGACCGCCATCGGCGACCCGACCACCCTCGGAACCACCACGTACATGAATGACCTCGTGCGTGTGAATGACACCCTGTGGACCATCGGTATCGGTATTACGCTGGATGGCCAATACCCCGGCCGCACACTTGCGTACTGGAACGGCACCGACTGGGTGGCCAGCGGCTATGGTATTTTCGGTAACAGCCACTTCCTGGCCGGACTGAATGGCCGCCTGTATGTGGGAGGAAACATCAGCGGCGGCATGCCGGTGGATAGCAGCATCTCGGCATACGAGAGCCTGGGCAAGATGGCCTACTGGAATGGCCACAAACTTGTTGCAGACACCGCCTATAATTCTGCCTATGACAATCCCGAAGACATCATCGAATACAATGGGAAGATCTACGCCAATGAACGGGCCTTCGACGGAAACACCTAGTCAGACTGGGGCGTGAACCTGTCCAACGGCTCGGCGCAGATCAAACGGATGTTCGTGCACAAGGGAAAGCTGTACCTCTCCATCGAGCACAGCACCAACAACTACATCCTGCAATACGACGGTACCACCATCGATACCATTGCAGATAACATCAGCCACAATGTAACCGACATGGCATCCATGGGCGATAACCTGGTGGCATGCGGTAACTTCAATAATTTCGACGGCAATGCCATTGAGGAAGTGGCGATCTGGGACGGCAACAGCTGGACAGGCATCGCTGATCTTCTGGGAGGCAATGTGAACACCCTCGGTCATTTCAACGGTCAGTTGTTGCTGTCGACCATTGAAGGTCACCCGATCTACAGCGACGCTGTGCAAGCCAACGTGGGCTCGGTAGCCACCTTCGGCGACCCTGTGGTGACGTCGGTGCTTTCGGTGTCACGCGAAAACGGCATGGCTTTCCCGAACCCCAACAGCGGCACCTTCATGCTGACCGGCATCACCGGAAAAAGCACGGTGAGCGTGTACAATCTGGTGGGTGAAGAAATGAAACGCATGGAAGTGAACGCCAATGCAACCGTTACCCTCGGCGATGTTCCCGCAGGTATGTACCTGGTGCGGGTGCAAACCGGAGAGCAAGTACGCATGGAAAACATCGTGGTTGAGTAAACCCTAAGAATGATAGGAAAGCCCGGTCGTGTATCACGGCCGGGCTTTTTACTTCCGCTATTCCGGTTTCACTGCAACACAACCCAAGGTTCCAGCGTGTCTCCCACGCCGAAGTTGTTGCAGTCGAGCGGATGCGCATCACGCAAGGCTTTCGAAATGATGAAATCATCCCGGGTAGTCGCACCCCTGGCAATGTATTGCTGGAACAAAGTTTCCGACATCACATCGAAGTAGGAAACCAGTCGCCCCTGTTTGGTGGGGTCGTTCACAAGAACGGCGATGTCTGAATAGGTTTGATTTCCGTAATGATGGCCCAGCGTTTCACCTTCGTTCACGTGGTCACCGATGGCAAAGGACCTGGCGGGCTGGATGTGAAAGATCTGGAAACGGAATGCCGGATGGGCATCGGATTGAATTTCCAGCTTGGTGCCCATGGATTCAACATCCGCCCGGGTGATTGTTCCTGCCACCGGCGCCACAATCTCCAGGGCCGACCAATCCGTGGTAGCCAATGGTTCGAAGTAGTGTTTCATGCTTCGGCAATGCTCGAATGCATCGGAATAATCATGGCCAACGGATGAACGGAATTTGGATATGCGGTAGATGCTATCAAGTCCGATGTAGTTGGTGGTTACGAATTGGGGGATGCCTTGTGTGTCGATGTCCCAGGTGTCTTCCTGGTCGGGAGGGGTTTCGTCGTCATCCTTTTTTTTGCATCCGGTGATGATCGTCAGCAGGAGGAAAACATGCAAGGCTGTGCGGAGGACGGGCTTCATGGGGCTGGGTTTATGTGATGGTTCTGTGGAAAGGGTGTTTTTGGCTTTCCATTTTACAAAGAAGCGCCGGAAACGGGCAGGGAACCATGACGTACGTCACTCCGCTTCTCCGCCCGTTGGTAAATGTCTTTCAATCTCATGGTGTCACCTGTTTCTTTTTCTATTTGGTCTATGTGCCTATGTGGTTCAAGGGAGGCTTGACATAAGTTTCCCCACACCTGACGGATGTCATCGCAATTACGGATCCTATGCCCCAACTTTACTTCCGGTTATTCACAAAAACCCCAATCAACATGGAAACAAAAACCAAACAACCCGATACCTCCAAGCTGAAAGAGGAAATCATCGAACGCATAGAAAAGGCCCAGGCCGAACTTGAGGAACTTCGCGTGCAGCTTGCACTTGGCAAAGCGGATGCCCTGGAAAAGTACGACGAAGCAAGGAAGAAACTGAACCACTACCTGGCCGAAGTGAAGGTACAGCTCGACAAAGGTAGCGAAGCCGTCTCAGGGAAATGGGATGCGCTGCGTACCCGTCTCGCGGAGTTGAAAGACAAGCTGGAAGACACCCGCACCGCCAGCCGGGAAAACTTCGATCGCCAGAAGGAGAAGCTCGACAACACCCTGGAGTCGCTGGCCAAGGCCATCCGTGAAGTGCCGGTAACGGAAACCACCGCCAGGCTGAAAGATGAAGTGGAGAAGTTCAAGGTGAAAACGGAAATCCTGCGTGTTCGGCTGCACCTGGGTAAACTGGAGGCTGAGGAGACCATGCAGGCACAGAAGAAGAAGCTAACTACGAAAATGTCGGAAGTGCGTGCATCATTCCAAAACAAAAAGGAGGACTTTACCGGGAAGTGGGATGCTTTCAGTGATGAAATGGAACAAGCCTACGCCCACATTAAACAGGCATTCGCCCGCTAATTGTCGTGGTCTCCTTTGCGGATGTTCCGCAGGAGACCCAGGCCGATGAGCGCCGCCAGTACGAGGCCGATCACACCCAGGACCGGAACATTGTTCCACCTGGGTGGAATGCCTGCCACAATAATCAGCGCCGATCCGATGATCAATGCCGAGATGGTCATGGCGGCCACCACCTGTTTGCTGATCCGGTTGAGCGTGTGTACCAGCGGGTCGATCCCTTCGTGTTGCAGCTCCACTTTGACTTCCCCTGCATTGATTTTCCGGATGGCACTGCGAATGTCCCTGGGAAATTCTTCCAGGTAACTGCTGGATTCATACAGGGTGTTGGCCAATCGTACACCGAACTTCAGTGGATTGTAACGCTTGGCGATGATTTTTGCCATGTAGGGTCTGGCTGCCCTGGCAATGTGCAGATCGGGATCCAGTTGCTTGATCACGCCTTCCAGGGATACCAGTGATTTCGCGAAGAGATAGAAATAGGTGGGAACTTTGAGTTGATGGCGGATGATGACCTCCTTCAGTTCCACGATCATGGCACTCATTTCATTCTGGTGCATCTCCCGGATGGCGTAGCTTTTTACGAATTCGTCGAGGTCGGATTCCAGGGCCCGCTGGTTGCGGATCACCACGTCGTCTGACAGCTGACGGAAGGAACGAATGATGCGTCCGACGTCTTTCGCTTTGATGGCGAGCAGCATGTTCCCGAGTTGTACGATGTCTTTGTGCAGGATGCTGCCCATCATGCCGTAGTCGATGAAGCAGATCACATTGTCCGGCATGATCAGGATGTTACCCGGGTGTGGGTCGGCATGGAAAAAGCCGTACTTGAAAACCTGCTTCAGCCATGCATCCAGCAGGCGCCTGGCGATGATGTGCTTGTCGAGTCCGTTCTTTTCGAGTTCATCCAGGCGCGATACCTTGATGCCTTCAATGTATTCAAGTGTAAGGATCTTGCGTGTGGTATACTGCTTATAAACCTTGGGTGAGTATACAAAGCCGTCGTCATGCTTGTCGGTACGGAAGTGGTTGTTGAAGCGTTGCAGGTTGATGGCTTCGTGGATGAAGTCCATCTCCTTTTTGATGCTTTGTTCGAAGTGGTTGATCAAACCTTCCGGGTCGAAGCTTTTGATGGATGGTTTTCGTTTGACCAGCATGCCCACGATCTGATGCATGATCTTGATGTCGGCTTCCACCGTTTCCCTGATATCGGGGCGCTGGATTTTGATCACCACCTCTTCTCCCGACTTCAGCGTGGCGCGATGTACCTGCGCGATGGATGCGGATGCCAGGGGAGCCGGGTCAATCCGTTCGAAGATCTCGTCCGGTTTCCTGCCCAGTTCTTTTTCGATCACAGCGGTGATGTCTTGCCGGGAAGGCGCGATGTGGTCCTGTAATTTTTCCAGCTCTGCGATCAGCGGAGCGGGGAGCAGGTCGGGCCGGTTGCTGAGAATCTGCCCGAACTTGATGAAGGTGGGGCCCAATTCCTCACATACCATGCGCATTTTTTCCCACTGGGTGTGATGGATCGCATGCTCATACGTTTTGTGGGGCACCAGCTTGCTCAACATCGGGAAATGTTTCTTTGTTCCGATGTGGGCCACCAGGTCCTGAAACCCATACTTCGTTAGCACCGCAACGATGCGGTTGTACCGGCGAATGTGGCTGCGACGGTTATCCAATACGTCCAGTAGTGCCATGCTTATGCGGAGGGTCTTGACATCTGGGCAATGGTTTCCCTGAGCTTGTCGACTTCCTGCTGCATGCGCTTCAGTTCGTCGGTGTGGGCGATATGGAGCTTGCGATAGGCTTGGCCTACCATCTTCTCAATGCGTTGTTCAAGTTCGGCTTCCGCTTCAGACATCTTCTCCCGGATCTTGTGCGCCAGGCTGTCTTCATCCGGTTCTTCCTCGTCGTCTTTGTGCAGCAGGTCGCGCAGCACCTCTTTGCCTTTGGATGCATAGCCGGACAATTGCTCCCTCAACTCCTCGTCTTTCGACAGTACATACAGCGTGCTGCCAAGGGAGGCCAGTTCAAGCAGGGTTTTGGTTTTTACCTTCATGGGTGTGCATTTTAGACAAAAATACACGGGCTTGACAAGGGAAATGCATAGGCTATGTCATGACCGGAGATGATAAATGTCAGGTTATGCAGTCGCTCGGTCCATTTATATATGGTGGGAAGCCGCGTGAGGGATTGAAGCGGTTATGCCGGGATGGGCAAGAGGCGTTGGACGGATAAAAGCGGAAAGCCCGACCTGAGCGCGGAGGTACGAAGCGTGAAGGGCACGCCCTGAATAAAAATGATTTAGTTCGCTATGGCGCTTTCAAGGAGGATGGGGGCGTTGGTGTCACTCACATCAATCTTGAGCCATCCGAAGCCCATTCCGGATTTTACCAGTCCCAGGTAGGCAACACCTTTTGCATCGTACCAGTCGCCGAACGGGGGTGTCATGCCGTTGTTCGGGTTCAGTTGCCAGAGTTTGATGGGGTTGGCGGTTTTGTCTTTCCAGAGGCTGTGGGTATCAATGCGATCGTTGTATTCCAGTGGGGATGCGAAGGTGGCTGTTGAGGTATGTCCAAGTCCGGTCGGGTAGGATGCCTGGTATGCGGCCACGGACCATCCGTCAGCCACTTCCACATAGAAGTAAGGGTAGGGGTTGGGTGTGGAGCCATTCAGCAGGTGCAGGCTGTCGTTGTTCAGCACCGAAAGTTCGAACCGCAGGTCGATGACGCCGTCGCCGTTGATATCGAGCGAGTCGGTGGCGTGTCCGTAAAGGTTTACCGAATCCCATTGGATGGTGAAAGTTCCGGGCGGGGAAAAGACCTGGTGAAAGAAGGTTGTGGCGTCGTACACACCGGCGTATACTTCTACGGAATCTCCCGGTGTCACATCCGGATCATCTTTGTCTTTTTTACAGGATGAGAGTCCGGCGATGGCACAGATGAGAACAAGAGGAAGGATGTGGCGCATGGGGTGCAAAGGTTTTAGATTCTCAACGCCAAAGATAGCCCATTGGTATACCTGTTCGCAAACCTGCTCGAATAAACAGTCAGCTCGTCCGAATAAACAATCGGTGTGCCCGAATAAACGGCCAATGTATCCTCGTTTTGCTACTGCACCGTCAGGTTCAATGTGAGCTGCGTGATGTTCCCATCCCGGTCTACGATGGAGAATACCCACTTTTCGGTTCCTGCCGTATTGCGTGTAATGAGGGTGGTGTCTTTTGAATACCCTGTGTATTCGCTGGCCTGCATGAGGTAGTTGTAAAATGTGGTTGTGGTGGTGGTGCCATCATAAGCATACGAAATGTTGTAGCTCTTCAGGTCGTCTTCTGTTTTGGTGGCGGTGATGCCCACCAGGAGGGTGTCGTTCATGCCCACGGTGGCATCGGAGGATGTGTAGCCGGCGCCTGTTTTGAAGACCACATCCGGTGGGATGTGCGGGTCGGTTTCTTTTTTACAGGATGTGAGCAGTGTGGTTGCCAGGCAAGCCATTGCCAGCAAAGAGGTGACGGATGTTTTCATGGCTTTTGTTTGGGATTGAATGTCATGGTGAAGCGCAGGGAGATGTTCCTTCCCATGTTGTATATGTTGAACTCTTTGTATCGCGAGAGGTGGTCGTAGTAGACTTCGTTCAGCAGGTTGTTGCCGGCGAGAGAGACGGAATAATCGTGACGTGGTGTATGGAAAACGGCACCGGCGGATGCTTCCATCAGCATGTACCCGTCGGTGGATGTTTCGAACTGGGCCGGGTGGTGCTGGGGTGCTACGCGGTTGATACCTGCCTGTACGAAAGCCGAGGCGAGTTTTCCTTTCCGGCCGCTGGTCAGTCGCAGGGTACCGCCGTATTTACTGGCGGGGATGAAGGGCAGCTGCTCGCCCAGGTCGGTACGTCCCTTGACTGTGGCGAAGTGGAACTTCACCGAAAGCCAGGGCAAGGGTGAAGGGTGCAGTTCGGCGGATGCTTCACTTCCCCGGAGTGTTGCATTTTGTTGCTGGTAACGGTAGATACGGAACCCGATGTATTCGTCATCGGTGGGTGCCAGGTAGATATAATGGAGGAAATGGTTCTCGTAGGCGGAAGCGGTTATTGTCAGCCATTCGGTATCGTACGACAGGTAGCTGTCGAAACAGATGTTCTGTTCAACCTTGAGATCTGTATTCCCGATTTCGTACCGCACGGTTCCTTCGTGCAGGCCGTTGGATGAAAGTTCGGCCAGGTTCGCTGCCCTGTACCCGGTCGACAGGTTCAGTTTTCCATTCAGGTGTTTGCGGTCGGTCAGGCTGATGCCTGCGGCGCCGTTCAGCGAGGTATACAGTTTGTTGACCGGCTGGATGTCGGATGCCGGGTTGTTCGGGAAATCGGTATTGATGGTGCCTGTTTCGAAGGTGGTGATGTGTTTCAGGTCGTACCGGATCCCACCTTCGGCACACACATACTTCCCCCGGTGTTTCAGGTAGGCGAAGAAGGAAGACTCGGCCAGGTTGGCGTCGGGTACGATGGTACGCGAGCCGAAATTGCGGTTGGTCTGGTAGAGGTTCTGGTTGCCGAGGTTGATACCGGTGTGTTCGTTCAATTGCCTGATCCACGCAAGGTTCATGCTATGGCTGTTCAGTTGCATGTTCAGGCTGATGCGGTTGCCACCTTCCTGCTCCTGTCGATTGTTCAGATGTGTGCCGGCATCCACTTTCAGGGTGGAATGTTTCAGGTAGAAGGTGTTGCGGGAAGTGAGCATGTGCATGAGTACCGTATGATGGGGCATATCGAAGTTGCGGCTGAGCCTGCCGTCTTCGGTCAGGTTACCGGTGAAGGCATCCATCAGGAATCCGTAGTTGCTCAATGAAAACAGGTAGCTGTTGTCGATGAGCCAGCGTTTGCCTCTCCATCCGTAAGTCCCTTTGACATGGTATCCGTCGAAACGTGAGTTGAGGATGCGTTTGCCGTTGCCGTCGGCATAGTCGGCATGACTTTCTTCCCCTATGCGCAGCCGCCAGAAATGATGGTCGGTTGCCCCTTTGATGCCCGCATCGGTTTGGTTGCCGTAGGTGTTCGTGTGAACAGCAGTGGAAACGTCACCAATGACGGAGCCGGTCGGGGCGGGTTTTTCCTCGATGATGTTGAGCACGCCTCCCATGGCCTCCGATCCGTACAGGAGCGATGCAGGTCCTTTGATGATCTCAATCCGGTCTACCCCAATGTCGGATAAGCCCAGGCCATGTTCATCCTGCCATTGTTGGTTGTCGAACCGCATGCCTGATAGAACGGTTTGAATCCGGTTGCCGTAGAGTCCGCGGATGACCGGTTTGGAAATACCGGTGCCGGTAGAGAGTTGGTTTACGCCAGGCAGTTGTGCAATCCCCTCGGTGAGGGTAACCGCGCCATTGTTGCGCATGGAGGTGGCAGATAGTGTGACGATGTTGTTCGGGGTCTCGTCGGGTTTACTGCTTTGCGTTCCGTAAACAACAACCTCAGGGTAAACCGTTCTTGACTGTACAAGCTGTACTGTCACATTCACCACTGAGTCCCGGAGGTCAATGGTAGATATATGTGTTTTGTATCCGATGCATGTAACCTGTATTTGTACCGTGCCTGCGGCAAGGCGGCAGGTTTTGAAATGCCCGTTCACATCGGTGGATGCGGCGGAATTTCTTTCAGGTATGAATACATTGGCGAAGGGGACAGGGGTGCCCAGACTGTCGGATACAACCTTTCCCTGAATGCAGGTCTGTGCGAAAGACAGACCCGGCAGCATCCATAACAGAAGCGCAATGCGTTTCATGGCATCAAACCAATCCTGTCCCGCCCGTGCATACAGCATGCGGACAGGACAGGAGGTATGACTTCAACAAGCCTTATTCGGCTTTGTATTTGTATTCCCAAACATCGCTGTTGGATTGGGTTTGCTTCGCCCAGAATTCTTTGTTGGTGAGGCGGAGGATACGGAAAGACATTTCGCTGGAAGAACCGCTGGATTTGAAACGGATGTCGTCTTTGTCTTCACCGAGTTCCCATGTGCCGGAATCAGCAAAATTACCTTCGGTTCTATAGGTGCCGTCTTTTTCAATTTCCAGCATGAAGTTGGCACCCTGAGCTGATACAAATGTGGAAGTTTGATCGGTACCGTTCACGCTATACGATTCAATTTTCCATTCTCCGTGCAGGCGTGATTTGATGGAGCGGAAGCTAAAGGCCGGGCCTTCTTCGAATTTCTTGCATGAGGATAAAATGCATACGGAGGCCAGAGCGGCCAGAACAAAAATACGTTTCATTGTTTGTGTTTTTTCTGGTTGATAAATCATACGCCCGGTGCGAGGAGGCTCCGGGTAGGGGCGGGAAGTTTATCAGGCCAGATCGGGAGGGGGGGATTCCGGATCACCTAAAGTAGTGATGGCGGAGAAACAATAGGGAGATGACAGTTCCGAAAAGCCTGTCGTTAATTGGATGTGATAGGGTTGTTTGACCAGGTATTGGAGGGTCATGATCTTTACGAGCATCCGGGCGGATTGTCCGGCATTATCGCGGTCGTTGTCAAGGCGCTTTCGTACCCATTCGTCCATTTTGGTGAACAGGCGGGATTCCTGTTTGTCGTCGATGCAGTGCAAAATGACGCGGCCGTTCTGGTTTTCCTTTTTCACCACATCATACAGCTCTCCCTGGTGCATCAGTTCTTTGCCGTCTTCCAGCCAGGTTATCTCCGCGGAGCGGGGAAATACCAACTGCTTCAATTCGTCAGGTGCAATTTGATTCCCGATCTGCGTCTTCACTTCCCGGCGGGTGCGGTACTGCAGGAATTTATACAGCGGGTAAGGGCCTGCAACCGAGATCACAAGAGAAACCAACAACGTTATGGATAGGATCCTTTTCACAATACACGCAACAAATATAGGGTATGGCATTAAGTTTTCATACGCGATCCGGCGAATTCCGATGGTATTGTATGCGGATAAGGTCTCAGATGCTTTTCTCCCCGAACAGCCTGGATGGATGTGAAGGCTTGATTTTGCTGAGTCCGTAGGGGGCGATTGCTTTTTGGCGGATGTGTTCGGTTGCTTCTTCGATGGAGTCGGTGACAAGGAACAGTTCCAGGTCTTTCCTGTCGATGGTTTTTTCTCCGACCATTTTGTCGATGTGTGTCAGCATTTGTTCGTAGTAGGACCGGCCGATCACCACCACGGGAAACTGTTTCATTTTACCGGTTTGAATGAGGGTTAGGGCTTCGAACATCTCATCAAGCGTACCCAGTCCGCCAGGCATGACCACGAATGCATAGGAGTATTTTGACAGAAGCACTTTCCGCACAAAGAAATAGTGAATGCTGACCCACCGGTGCAGGTACGGGTTTGGCCTTTGTTCCATAGGCAGGATGATGTTGCATCCGACCGACCTGCCACCTGCTTCCATGGCGCCTTTGTTGGCGGCCTCCATGATGCCGGGGCCGCCACCGGTCATGACGGTGAAGCCCAGTTTGGCCATGGCGCCACCCACCTTTTCCGCCGCCTCATAGTAGGGGTGGCCGTCTTTGAACCTGGCAGATCCGAACACAGTCACACACGGTCCGGCAAAGTGCAAAACGCGGAAGCCGCGAATAAAATCAACCAGCACCTGGATAAGAAAAATGAATTCCCGGAACCGGGAATGGGGGCCGCTCAGGAATGCCGTATCCTGAGAGATGATATGTGAGAGTGATTCCGTATCCGGTGTTTTTGATGTGCTCATAATAATATATGGTTGCAAACGTATAAAGGTACAAAGATCAAACAACGTCGATATTTTTCCGGATACAGGTCCCGGAATGATGAACATTTTGTATATTGTCACGCGGATTGACGGAATGAAAAGTATATGGAATAAATATTTTCGGTTTGTATTCCTCGCCCTTCTGATTTACATGCCCTTGTTCGGCCACCTGGATACCCTACCCATCAGGGTTTGGGATGAAAGCAGGCTTGCGGTCAACGCAGTTGAAATGTATTATGACGGCGATTGGATTGTTACCCATTTCGATGGGAAACCGGATATGTGGAATACCAAACCACCGCTGATGATATGGGCGCAGGTGATTTGTATGAAATTGCTTGGTCCTGGTGAATTGGCGGTTCGGCTGCCTTCAGCATTGGCTGGTTTTCTGACATGCGTGTTGCTGCTGGTTTTCTCACTTAGGTACCTTCGGAGTTACTGGTTCGGATTTATATGTATCATGGTGTTGATTACAACACACGGTTACCTCAATGTACATTCGACAAGAACGGGAGATTACGATGCCTTGCTGGCGTTCTTCACCACATGCGGTTGCATTGTTTTCTTTTTCTATTGCGAGGAACCATCAAAGCAACGTTTGTATGCATTCTTCGGAATGCTGGTTTTGGGTGTTCTTACTAAGGGGATAGCAGGGATGTTGCTTCTGCCGGGTGTTGTTGTTTATGGCCTTTTGCAAAAGAAACTGTCTTATATATGGAAAAGCAAGCATTTTTACCTGGGGGCCTTGGGAGTACTGGCGATTATATCCGGGTACTATTTGTTGAGAGAGGCTTATAATCCCGGGTTTCTGAATGCCGTGGTTGAGAATGAACTGGGCGGTCGCTACCTGGAAATAAATGAAGGGCATTCAGCGGGTTTCTGGTATTATTTCAATAACCTGTTGGATTTTCAGATGCCGGAATGGAGTTGGATGATTCCCATCGGATGGGCCACTGGCCTGGCCAGCAACGATGATAGGATGCGTAAGGTGTCGCAATTTTCAATGAGCATGGCCCTCACTTACTTTCTTGTCATCTCCGCCAGTCAAACCAAGCTGGAGTGGTATGATGTGCCTATTTATCCTTTCCTTTCCATGGCTGTGGCGCAAGCGATGTACTTTGTCTATGAATGGCTCCGCGGCAGTCAATGGATCAATGCCGCATTGCAGGTAAATGTGATTCCGCTCATTGCCGTGTTTTATACATTCAATCAGCCGTTTCAACGGGTATGGGAGCAGTCCTACAAGCCCGCGGTCTACGCCTGGGAAAAGGATCTGTATGAAATCGGTTTCTATCTTCAACATGCGGCGAAGGGAAGTGTTGATATGCATGATTGCTATATCTTGTTTCCTGGCTACAGTGCTCAAAATCTTTTTTATGCCCATATATTAACCCACCAGGGAAAGAATGTATCCATCCGTGATCCGGCACTGCTGGTGAAAGATGATGTGGTAGTCGTAGGGGAAGACGAAATGAAAAACTATCTTTCCGAGCATTTTGAGTACGAGGAAATCAGCAGACGGGGCGTAGTTATAATGTACAGAATTCATGGAAGGAAATAAACTTCATTCGAATATGATTGAGCTGTCAGTTGTGGTCCCTGTGTTCAACGAGCACCACTCCATACCGGAACTCTACGCACGTCTTCAGCAGGCAGCTTCAGGCATCACCCCTCAATATGAACTGATCTTTGTGAATGACGGAAGCACCGACAACTCCCTGGCTTCCCTCGTTCAATTGGCAAAAGAACAACACAACGTCTTTTATATCAACTTCAGCAGGAACTTCGGTCATCAGCTGGCGGTATCCGCCGGACTGGATGCCGCACATGGAAAGGCAGTGGTGATTATCGACGGCGACCTGCAAGACCCGCCTGAACTGATCGGGGATATGTACGCCAAATACAAAGCAGGGTATGAGGTGGTGTATGCCCGTCGCATTGAACGAAAAGGCGAAGGGTTGTTCAAACGGCTCACGGCAAAAATGTTTTATCGCGCACTGCGTTGGATGACATCCATCGATATACCTCTTGATACGGGTGATTTCAGGTTGATTGACCGGAAGGTGGTGGACCAGCTCAAACACATGCCCGAGCAAAACAAGTTCCTGCGGGGACAAATCGCGTGGTTGGGTTTCCGGCAAACGGAGGTTACTTTCTCAAGAGATAAGCGCAAATACGGGAAGACAGGTTATTCCCTGGCCAAGATGTTCCGGTTTGCCATGGATGGCATAACGGGTTTTTCAGACCGTCCGCTGCTGATGGTGAGTCGCCTGGGTTTTCTCTTTTCCTTTATTGCTTTCCTCGTGATCCTGTATGCCTGCTACTCCTACTTTGTGATGCACAGAACCATCACGGGGTGGACTTCCCTCATCATCAGTTCCATGTTCATCGGAGGTATACAACTCATTTCGGTGGGCATCATCGGTGCCTACATCAGCCGCATCAACCGCAATGTGCAAAACCGGCCGCTCTATGTGGTGGAAAGCACCAACCTGGTTGAAACGCATGCGGAAGCACCCGTGCACGTCGAGTAAATCTTATTGGCGGATCACCTTCTGCACCCACGTTTGCCCATCACCACTTATCTCCAGGAAATAAACCCCGGCAGGAAGCGCTTCCAGTGATACCGATTCCTGGTAGGTGCCGGATGCAAGTGTTTTGTTGTTCCAGAAAGTTTGCACGCATTGCCCGTAGAGGTTGTACATTTTGGCGCTATATGCACCCGGCTCGCGTGTGGCAATTTGAATAAATAAAAGGGATGAAGTGGGGTTGGGGAAGACCCGGATATTGCTATCTCCGTTCTCATTCAAACCTGTATACTTAAATATGTATAAGCGTGTACTCTGATCATATACCTGTGCAGATAAGGAAGAATAGAGGTTGATAACCGGTGGTTGGTCGTTTATGATTCGGGAATTGATAAAATCGGCCAGTAGGTAATAGGTACCTGAAGCCAGGCTGTCAAAGTGAAAGTACCCTGAACTGTCAGTGGTGCATTTCATAAAAGGAGTGATGTTATTTACGGGATCATTGGATTTTATTCCCAAGAGTAAGTCCTTTCCGGGAAGTGGATCGTATGTGCCCTTACCCAATTGAAGTACGCCGTCAAAGGTCAAATTCCCTTTGGGTTTACTTGAATGAAAAATGGATATGTCCCTGTAGATATCAGAGGTGTCGCAAGGGTATAGCGAAACGGAATTGTACCAGAAGGGAGTGGATGGAAAATAAGTGGGTAAGTAATTTTCATTTCCCACAGCCGGTAAGGCAGGGATGGCTTTAACAAAATAATTATTCTGGGCCAAGCTATCGAAAACGTACCTGCCGGTGGACAAAATGGGTTGCTCACCTTCAAACGTCCAGTTTTGCGGTTTGAGATCGCTTCCGAATAGTTGTGTTATCCCGGTATCAAGAAGGTTGGAATCATTGACAAATACCCTGCCGTGCATGTTCAAAGAAGCTGCCGTATCGGCAACTACGTAGAAAGGAAAATCCCGGTAAGTGCTTGCAATCAGAATACCCCCGCGATATTCCTTTACAACGTAGCCTATCTGGTACAGACCTAGGAAATCAATACCCGCTTTCATTATCCCGGTTGCACGGTCAATGGTCAAAGGGACTGACCCGCCCAACATATTGGAAACAGAATACCCTGAGGCAAAGACAACATCGAGATAGGGAGGTGCAGGGGGAGGCTCGGGCATGGGAGCTAGCGTATTGCCACCGCTAAACGGAGCGATCAACTCATACACCAATGAGTCGCCATCGATATCTGTGGCGGACGCATCATACTGAAAATATCTGTCTAATATGCCGCCATAAGGGATTTCCTGTTTGAACACAGGAGGAGAGTTGTGTAGCTCCGTATTGATGAATGTTTGTAGCGTCATGCCCGTGTTGGTGGGATTGACGAGGTTGCTGATGCCTCCATTGCGGCAACAACGCTGATAAGCCAATGTGTACCCACCTTTGATGTCGGGCAGGTAGGCAGTATCCTTATACATTGTTCTTTCGGTACAAGCCACTTCATTAAACATACATGTGTTGGAAGGATCATAAGTTATGGTGTCGCTTATTCCGCTATAGGGAATGTGCAGGTGCATAACCAGTTTCCCGGTAGAGTTAAAAATGCCGATGGAAGCCGTATCGTCGAAAGCAAGGTAATCGTACTTGCAATCCTTATAAATTGTCAGCTGAATTTCGTAGTTGTCAGATCCAAGGTAGGTGTAAGATATTGATCCGCCTTCAATGTGTGTGGCCTGGGCATATTGACAGCATATCGCCATCAGCATCATGATGTGGAATTTCTTCATGCAGGGAATATTTATATCCTATATGTAAACATAGTGCAATCCGCCAATATGTCTGGAGAAAATTCTTGAACGGTAGGGTATACGGAATGAATTACATGATCGGATATATGAATGACAATAACAAATGAAAAAGCCACCCGGGAAAGGTGGCTTTTTCTGTTGCAGGGAGCCGGAGGATCAATGGAAGCGGAATCGAACCAGTTTGGTGCGACCAGCCTTCAGCGGTATCAACATGAAATAGGTACCGAAGTTCACTGCCTCGGCAATGCGTTCGTGATCGTTTACGCGAAGGGATGATGCGGTGCGCAGGATCATCTTGTTGTCTTTGTTATTAAACAAGGCCTTCTTGGTGTATTTTCCTGATTCGTCAAGGGTGACAACCACCGTTGTTGATTTTTTAGGTTTGGTCATCGTATAGAGGTCTTTGTCACTCTTCACTTTGGTTGCATCCATGTTCTTGGGGTTGTCGTTGTAGATGAAGAACATCTTGTCCTGTGCAGTACCGAAGATGAAAGAGCTGAACATGCCATTGTCGTTGGTGGTATGCTGGAGTTTGGGGATGTTGGCCAGCCACTTGATGGAGCCGTCGGGGTTGATGTTGATGGCGATGATGTTGTTGCGCACGTAATGGTACACATAGCTGCAACTGCGGGCCCCGGTCTTCGGGTCGGTGGAGCAGTGTTCCACCACATAGGAGAAAGAATATTCGGATACGAGAATGGCGCTGCCGTCATCTTTCTGCACGAAATGTTTCAGGTTGAAGACGGTGGAGATGCCCCGTCCCTTATCGGCATTCCGCTGCGAGGTAAGGTCGGCGATAAACTGCTTGTCGAGTTCCTTTGTGCCCAGGCTTTCTACCTGCCTGGTTTCTTTGTTCACGCGGAAAAAGAAAATGCCATTGATCTCGTCACGGCTGCGTTTGGCTTCCACATTGCCGTAAAAACCAGAACAGATGATGCCGAATTCGGGGTCGATGGAGTAAGAGATATCGGTGATGTGTTTGTTGGGAAGGCTGATGTCGTATTCAATCACCTGTCCTTCACCGGTCGGGTCAATGGCAAGGATCTCATAATAATAGCCGGCCTCTGCCATCTTCTTCTTGGCTTTGGCTTCCTTGCGTTCCAAGTCGATGCGGGCCAGCGTATATCCGGCCGTCGCGGGCCAGCGTATATCCGGATACACTGAAGTTCTTGTCTTTGTAAGGAAGCGAAATTTCAAGCGACCGTTCTTCTTTCAGGTCTTCATCGAGAATCTTGAAACCGAACTTCTCTCCGGCGTACTTGGAAAACGGAGGGTTGTTGACCAGCAATATCTTTGTGGAATCCTGCGAAGCATACACCTCGAAAGATCCGATGTTTCGCCTGCTTTCGGCGGTGATCTGGGAAATGGTTCTCAGGTTGCCCGTGAGCCTGCCGTCATTGTCGAATTCCTGTGCAAACAAACTGTAGTTATCAGCCTTCCTGTCGTATTTGGATACCATCACATACAATTTGTTTTTGAGGAACAACAACTCCTTGTAAGCATAATCCTTGGTGTCAATGATTCTTCCCAGGTCCTTTTTATGCCCCATGAACGGGTATTCGTTTTTACGCTGAAGGTCGTTGTAGCTGTATTTCACAAGACTTGTTGTACCTTTGGAGAACTTTGTCCCCATCAGGTAATCACCCCGCTTGCCCTCCATGGAAATACGCTCTGACCGGGAAAACGGATTGTCTTTACCCCAGAATACTTCCACGTCTTTTTGCGCTTGAACAGTCACAGTCAGGCCCATCATGGCTAAAACAATTCCAATACGATATCTCTTCATTTGTTGAATATTATTAATAAAAACCTATTAATTTTATCCCCGGTTCAGGCCTGTAAAGGTCGAAAAGAATATTAGTAAACATATATAATGAGTAAAAAAAATATCCTCGGTTTATTGTTGATGCTGATGTTTTTTGTTGATCTGCGGGCGCAGGACAGCTCATCGGTGATCATTAAAGTTTTTAAACCGGGCGAGGATGCACCGACCGTGCCATCGGCTCCGGTGGAGGCTGACCGGCACATGATAGAGGTCAATTCGTACCTCCTGTTTCGCGGGATTCTCCAGGTTCAGTACGCCCATGCCTTCAACGATCATGTGGTTGGGGAAGCGGGCGCAGGACTTACCTACCGCGATTTCATTTATGAGTGGCTGAAGAATGATTTCCAGCTATTCCCATCCGAAGGATTTCACCCGGGATACGGAACGGAGGTAGGTTTGCGATTCTATCCCGGAGGCCATGACAGTTTCGAAGGTTTTTTCATTTCTCCATCGGTCACCTACCGGCATTACAACCTCGGAGATGTCTACAACAGTTATGTTGTACCCGGCTATCCCGATCACATGGAAACGGGCTATGATTTCACAGATGCAAGGCTCACGCTGGGCTATCAGTTTTATAACGATGTCTACTCCTGGCTCTACGGGGATGTGTTGTCTCAGATTTATTTAGGGGTCGGATTACGAAATGTGGTTTCCCGGGAATACGAGGAGCAGATCGGTGGCGCGTATAACAGCTACTACTTGCCCGCAACCAATCGTTTCAGCCAGTTTCAGTTGCTGCTGGGCTTTAGTACCGGCTTTCCATTCTGACGTTTGAAAGAAAATTTTCACGGTCCGTGCAACCTTTTGGTAAATGCGCATCCTTAGGTAAACGAATCCAAAATACGCTTACCTATGAAAAAGACATTGATACTCGGATGCGCGCTGTTGGCGCTGGCATCCTGCAGCCGCGACCGGTTTGTCATCAGCCCCTCCGGGCATATCGTCCGTGATGAGGTAACCCTTAACAACGTTCACGAATTGGAGCTGTCAGATGCGTTTGTCGCCTACGTGAGCTTTTCACCCACCGAAGAGAAGTTGGTGATCGAAGCTGACGACAACCTGATGCCATTGGTGAAGGTCAGGGATAAAAACGGCACGCTGGATATCAGCATGAAAAACAACATCCGCTTGGTAGGACGGGCCACCAAAGTGGCTTACATCACCGTGCGTGACCTGAGTCGCATCGATATTTCCGGTGCTTCCGCCGTGTTTTTTGAAGATACCCTGGTTACCTCCGACCTTGAAGTGAATCTGTCCGGATCAAGTCGGATTGAAGGAGAACTGGACGTGACCTACCTGAATGCTGACCTTTCCGGTTCATCCGAGGTGACATTCGAAGGACATGCCGATACCTATCGCGCACATGGAAGTGGTTCAAGTCGTTTCGAAGGACTGGACCTGGACGCCGACCACGTGGATGTGGATCTTTCCGGATCCAGCAGCATGCATGTGACCGTAAACCAGACGTTGGAAGCCGATCTTTCCGGTTCTTCCGTGGTATACTACCGCGGTAACGGTGTGATCACCCGAAAGGAACTCTCCGGCGGATCAAAGGTGGTAAGGCTGTAAAGAGCAACAGCATACAGCAACAGCATACAGTGTACCCTGTATGCTGTATGCTGTCTTACGCTGTCTGAAGCAGCTTCGCGTTCAAGCGAATCTCCGCCGTACTGCCTGAGTACAACCTTGAAATAGGACATTTCTCCTTCGCTGCCTGGCTCAGCTTTTCAAACTGTTCCTGAGAAAGGCCGTCGCATTTCACGTTGCATTCCAGTTCAATCAGGCTGATCATCGGACCCGTGTCATCACGGTCCAGCGTTACGGTGGCCCTGGTCTCAATCTTTTCAGGTGTCAGACCTTCGCCTGAGATCAATGCCGACAGGAACATGGAATAACATCCGGCATGTGCGGCGCCCACCAGTTCTTCTGGATTGGTGCCTTCACCGCTTTCGAAACGGGATGCAAAGGTGAACGGTCCGTTGAACTGACTGAATTGCATGGTGCCCTTTCCCTCTTTCAGGGTGCCGTTCCATACGGCCTGGGCAGTTCTTTTTGACATATGAGTGGGTGTTGTGTTTGATACGAAGTAAAGCTAAACAAATCCCAAGAAACCGTAGGCCTGATTATGTATATTTGCCTGAAATGAAAGGTCAGAAGGCAATACAAAAACACTTGTCCGGGCAGGATCCTGTCATGGCGCGACTGATTACGGAGATAGGTCCGTGTGCATTGAAGAAGAGGGATCCTTACCGTGCATTGCTGGGATCCATCGTTTCACAGCAACTTTCTACCAAGGCCGCCGACACCATCTGGAAACGCATGATGGAGGTCATCGGACACGACCTTTCAGCAGACAATATCCTGAAGTATTCCGTTGAAGACTTTCGAAGTGCCGGGCTCTCCAACGCCAAAGCCAGCTGGGTGCTGGATCTTTCCGACCGTGTGATACGTGGTGCAGTTGACCTCAATGCATTCGATACCCTGGATGATGACGCGGTGAAAAAGGAACTGCTCAACCTGAAAGGGATCGGCAGCTGGACGGCTGACATGTTCCTCATGTTTTCCCTGAACCGGCTCGACATATTGCCCGTTGGGGATGTGGGGATCCAAAGGGCCATCCGTGTTCACTACGGATTGAAGTCAAGACCATCGGAACGAACCATGGTCCGCATCGCCCGCAACTGGCAGCCTTATCGCACGGTGGCCTGCTGGTACCTGTGGCAGTCCCTGGATGCGTGACCGGTTGGTTATGGCAGGTTGAGTATTACCCGCCCGTCTTTTTATAACGTTTTGTGCGATCATTAAACTCCAACCTAAGTGTCCCGTTCAAATCATTTTTTGCGGCCTGGGAGTGATTTTTATAGGTGTCCCAAGTTGGTTGATATTCCTCAGCCTGATTTCCAAATCCTTGCCATCCAGATCTTGTATTTCGAGCAAATAATTCAAGATATGGTCCTGGACTGCACGATTCAATTATATTGTAAAGCTCATCGGGTTTGCGCGAATGTTCCTGTTTTCTTGTTGCTATGAAATTAACTTGGCTTCTTCCTGGTTTCAATGTTCGCATGCTGCCTCTAACACCAAACAGAATAACTTCCGTGGTATTTCGAAAATAAAAGCCAACACCACGCCCATCAGGCCCCCCGTCTTTTCTGATCTTATGCCAGATTAAATTGGATTTATATTTATACCCCCAAGCTTTCATTACTTCTAATCCATCCGGAAGTAGGGCATTTGGAACCCATAAGTACAAGTGACTTTTCTCTCCTGCAACCAATGAAACTGGTATTTCTTTGATTTCATCTAACGACATCGTTCCATACCGGTTAAGTCTCTTGTGTTCCGGTGCAACTTTTCCTGTACGATTTGTAAATCTCCATGGTGGGTCAGCTAATACAGCGCCATACTTAAGATCCGGCACGGTTTCAATGAAGTCCTTAGCCGCACTATTTTCACCAAAGTTTTGCTTAGCAATTTTCATTGTAAAGTTCCTTTTTTAAACCGAATACCAGCAGCGGGCATCCCGAACCTCCACCACCTTCAATTCGGGGTATGAGTTTTGACATGTGCGTTGTGGAAGCACCATAGGAGGTGCCCCTATTCAATGAGTTGAAGATATCTTGAAGTTCATCAGTCCTGGTTATAATAACCCCAACACTTATAGCACGAAGATCGAACAGTAGCCTAAAGTTGTTCAGATCTCTATCAAAGAATGGGTCTTTATTATTCCATTCAATCTCAAGGGCAATTTTATTTTTATAGCAATCAATTTTATGGGTAGGTGAGTCCATGATCTCATTATCCACGCTTACGGAGGTTTTAAACTGCTTCTCTTCCCAACCGCGGTTGTATAGAAATTGATCAATAAACTCTGAAACTTTTGATTTTCTTCCACCACCTTCTACAAGCCAACTTTTACAAAGTTGGAATTCATTCAAGAGATCTAAAAGATCCTGCCATTCGTTGGGGAAATCACTTTTTAGGATCGCACAGGCGTGCTTCCATTCATGAATCTCATATTTTTCTTGAATGTTTTTCGGTATGAATTCTATTCCCATGCAAGCAAGTTAAGAAATAGTTCTGACCTGAGATTCAGTCATGCCTTATTGTTAAGAAGTACATGATAATCCTTTTGAAAAGTGACTTTAAGCGCATATTGATTGTGACACTGGACTGAACTTTATACGTGCAACATCCAAAATTTCCTTTCGTCTTTTCCTGCATTCCACACCATTTGTATGGCACGTGGCTTTTTTTCTATCTTGTGCACCCCTATAATCTCCAAATTCCAGCATTGCTATGAAACACAAATTACTTACCAGGCACATCCTGTGGGCAGGCGTAATCGCAGCTTCCCTCACGGCGTGCAAACAGAAAGAGGCCCAAGAAGCCACCGCTGCCGATTATAACGGGCACGGTTACGATCCCGCATACGCGGATACCACGGTGTCTCCATGCGACGATTTCTACCAGTACGCCATAGGTAACTGGATGAAAAACAACCCCGTTCCTTCTACGGAAAGCCGCTGGGGTAGCTTCAACATCCTCCAGGAACAAAATGAAGACAAACTGAAAGGCTTGCTTGAAACGCTCGTCGCCGACGCAACCCTGCAAAAGGGAGATTACAAACAACAGGTGGCTGACTTCTACTTTTCAGCCATGGATACAGTTGGTATTGAAAAGCGTGGTGTGAGCGATATCCAGCCTGAACTGGACATGATCAATGCCATCTCTAATCCGGAAGATCTGGCCAAATGCGTGGCCACCCTCCACACCATGAACATTGGACCCATGTTCATTTTCTACGTGGCCCAGGATGAAAAGAACAGCAGTCGTTACATTACCTGTATGAACGAGGGTGGGCTCAATCTGCCCGACCGCGATTACTACACAAACGATGATGACAGGTCGAAAGAACTGCGTGATGCTTACGTGAAATATATCACCGACATGTTCAAATTGTTGGGTGATGATGATGGCGCCGCGGCTCAAAAGGCAGCCACCATTCTGAAGATGGAAACCGAAATGGCCGCTGTATCGCTCACACGCGAAGAACACCGCGACGTGAAGGCGATGTACAACCTGAAAACCATTGCCGAAATCAACCGGATGGTGCCCGCATTTCCCTGGAACACATTCCTGGAAACCGCAGGTGTAAAGGGGGCAGATGAATGGGTGGTGGATCACCCTTCTTTCTTCGAAACATTGAACGGCATGATCAAAAGCCATTCAATGAACGATTGGAAAGCGTACCTGAACTGGCACCTGATCAATGCTTCCGCCCGCTACCTGAGCAAGCCCTTCGGTGATCTGGCATTCGGATTCTATGGTACCACCATGAGCGGCACCAAAGAGCAAAAAATCCGTTGGAAACGTGCGGTGAACAGCACCAGCAATACCCTGGGACAACCCGTGGGCCACGTATTTGTAGACAAGTACTTTTCGCAAGATTCGAAGAAGTATGTGGAAACCATGGTGGAAAACCTGCGCACCGCCTTCCGTAACCGCATCACCAACCTCGAGTGGATGAGCGATGATACCCGGCAGGCTGCACTGAAAAAACTGGATGCCTTTAGTTATAAAATCGGTTATCCGAACAAGTGGAGGGATTTCTCAAGCCTGGAGATCGACCGGAAATCGTATGCCAGGAACGTGATACGCACCAACCAGTTCGATTTTGCCTACATGGTAGGAAAACTCGGACAGCCGGTTGATCGCGAAGACTGGCTGATGTCCCCCCAGACTGTGAATGCATACTACTACCCGAATCTCAATGAGATCGTATTCCCCGCCGGTATCCTGCAACCGCCTTTCTATGACCCACAGGCGGATGATGCCGTGAACTACGGAGGCATCGGCGCCGTGATCGGTCACGAGTTAACCCACGGGTTTGACGATCAGGGCAGCCAGTATGACGGAGACGGGAATATGCATGACTGGTGGAACCCCGACGATACCACCAAATTCCAGGCGCGAACAGAAAAAGTTGCGAAGCAATTCGACGGCTTCAAGCCTTTCTCCGACGCATCCATCAACGGTCACATGACACTGGGTGAAAACATTGCCGACCTCGGCGGTTTGGTATTGGCCTACAACGCCCTCGAAGAATACATGAAAGGAAAAGAGGCCCCCGCCGATATCGCTGGCTTTAACTACCGCCAACGTTTCTTCCTGGGATGGGCCGACGTATGGAAACAAACCATCACCGAAAAAGAATTGCGCAGACGTCTGGTAACGGATGTGCACGCACCCGGTGAATACCGCGTGCTGGGTCCGCTGGCCAACCTGCCCCAATTCAAGGATGCATTCGGATGCAGCGAGGGAAATGCGATGGTACAACCCGATTCACTGAAGGCAGCCGTTTGGTAAACCTGTTTTATTTGAATTGAATTTCAAAGCGTCCCGCATAAACGGGGCGCTTTTTTGTTACGCCACAAACACACAAAGACGCAAAGAAGAGATTTACTATTATCGCCCCCTCACTTTGTGTCTTGGTGCCTTCGCGGCTTCTCCTTTCCGGTATGTATACATTTGAAACATTCCCGAATGAGTTTACCCGACCCCGCCTATGGCATCTCCGCCGAATTGTTGATATTGCACGACGAAAGATCGTTGTATGTGCCTTCGGAAAATCTGTCTGATTTCAGCAAGAACCTTGCTGGTGTTCCTCGCGTGCCTGAGTTGTGCATATGCAGGTAATGCCACCCGCATACCGGAAGCCGATGTACAGGCAGGTGACATTCAATATGTGATAGACAAAGGCCGGGTGCTCACCCTCGACAGTTTACGCAACAGGGAAATGGAACCCTACGACAAGCTCGTGCCCAATTTCGGTTTTATGGATGGTGCGGTGTGGTTTAGGTTCACTGTTACCGGTCAACCCGGTGAAGTACGCATCCTGGAACTGAAAAATCCCAACCTCGACCTGGTGGACGTGTTTGCAGGTACCCACGGAAAAATCCTGCAGCAATACCATACCGGTGATCTATTCCCTTTTATCCAACGCCCCGTTCAGCATCGCTTCTTTCAGTTCCCGCTCTACATTCCCGATGGTGGTCGGCTGAACGTACTGTTGCGGGTGGATAACCACGGCGATCAGTTTTTTATCCCCATCGCACACTGGACAAAAGAAGCCCTGGCCCGTCGCGACTACAACGAACAGTTCGCGCTGGGTATCTACTACGGACTGCTCATCTTCGTTTTGCTCCTCAACCTTTTTATTTACCTGATCATCGGTGAGCGTGCCAACCTGTACTACATCCTGTACGTGTTCGGTTTGTTCATGCTGCAGTTTGCGCTCGGAGGACACGGTGTTGAATACCTGTGGAACAACAACCCCTATGTCGCACAACATGCAGCCCCCTTCCTGGCGTCTGCCACAGTCCTGTTCCTGATCATCTTCGCAGTAAGGTTCCTGAATATGCACAACATCATGCCCCGGTTTGGACGCATATTCACAAGCATCGGTTGGCTCATCTTTGTGAATTGTTTCCTGGCCCTGCTTCCCATGGCATGGACCTACAAGCTTTCTATCCTTTCCATCAACCTGCTCACCTTTATCCTCAACCTCACCATCATCCCGGTCACTGTGTATGCCATGATCAAACTCAAGTACAAGCCGGCCCGCTTTTTCCTGGTGGCGTTCGTTGCGTTGAGCATTGGTGTGTTTGCGTTTATTCTTCGCAATGCCGGCATTGCCCCCAGTCATGTGCTGACTGACTTCAGCCTGCAAATAGGTTCGGCGCTCGAAGTGATCCTGCTCTCGTTTGCCATCGTGGATAAGTTCAAGATGTTCAAGAATGAAGCCCTTCTCCGGTTGGAAGAAATGAACCGCCTCAAGAGTGAACAGAACATACTCCTCGAACAACAGGTGAAGGAACGTACCAACGAAATCAACCAACAAAAGGAAGAACTGGCCGACAAGAACAAGGAGATCCTTGATAGCATCGCATACGCCAAACGCATACAGGAAGCCATCCTGCCTCCTGATGATGCGCTGACTTCCCAGCTTCCGAATGGTTTTGTTTACTATCAGCCGAAAGACATCGTGGCCGGAGATTTTTACTGGGTGGAAAAGTTGGGTGATCAGATCATGTTTGCGGTTGCCGACTGCACCGGACACGGCGTACCCGGTGCCATGGTTTCAGTGGTATGTCACAATGCGCTGAATCGGGCGGTGCGCGAATTCCGGTTGACAGATCCGGCAGCCATGCTCGATCAGGTCAGGGGTATCGTAACCGAGTCGTTTGAAACAGGAGGGCGTGAAGTAAATGATGGGATGGATATCGCACTCTGCATCCTTGATCCCCACACCCGTAAGTTGCATTATGCCGGTGCCAACAATCCACTCTACCTCGTGCGCAACGGGAAACTTCATGAGTACAAACCCGACAAACAGCCGGTGGGTAAATATGTAGATAGGAAACCTTTTGTCTCCCATCTCATCGAATGCCTGCCTGGTGATTCCGTATATATTTTCTCAGACGGGTTTCCCGATCAGTTCGGTGGCCCCAAAGGCAAGAAGTTCAAGTACGGTGCTTTCAAGAAACTCCTGATGGAAATAAGCGCCGATGATTCCGTAACCCAACGACATGTGCTGGAAAAGACCTTTGTAAACTGGAAAGGGGATTTGCCGCAGGTGGATGACGTGTGTGTGATGGGATTGATATTCTGATGGCATTCACCCGCTGAATATGTATTTATCCGGACCGGTCCGGTAATATGTTATATCTTTACGGAACTCAGATGCCATATACCCAGTGCAACCTTTGTGAATATGGTAGTAACCCCCGCCAAGTGAGCGAAAGTCGTTCACCGTGGAAACTTGAAACATTGCAATCATGAAACAGGTTCAGAAAGATGATACGGTTAAGGTACACTACAAGGGTACACTTAATGACGGAAACGTCTTTGATTCATCTGAAGGAAGAGAACCCCTTGAGTTTACAGTGGGTGCCGGCCAGGTGATCCCCGGATTTGAACAGGCTGTGATCGGCATGCAGATTAACGAACAAAAAAAGATCGAGATCCCCTTTTCAGAGGCTTATGGCCCCGTGCGTGACGAACTGCGCGGCCAGGTTCCCCGCACCAATCTACCGGAAGACATGAAGCCGGAAGTGGGTATGCAATTGCAGGCACAGCAGGAATCAGGTGAAGTGATGGTGGTGACCGTTACCTCGGTGGATGATGAATCCATCACGGTGGATGCCAATCATCCGTTGGCTGGAAAAGACCTCACATTCGAGATCTCACTGGTGGAAATCTACTGATCCTTATTCAAGATAAGTACAGGCCGCGGAGCATTACGCTTCGCGGTTTTTTTTTTAATCAACTGAGGATGTAAGGGGAGATGGAAAACGCAAACCGGCATTCACACCCAGGCGACACAAAGTGGCTCCGGTCATGATGCCTTCATCCATACAGAGGATATCCAGACGGATGGCCGTGTTTCCGCCACAAGCCACGATCAGGCCTTCCATTTCATTTGCCGATATAATCGTGCCCGCCGATACTTCTTTGCTGATCCGTGTCATGTATCCCTGGGAAACCCTGACTTCCATTCCTTCCAGGTAGGCAATGGCACCACGGTTCCATGGATTGCACGCCCTGATCAGGTTGATGATGTCCTGTGCCGGCTGGTGCCAATCGATCAGCAGGTCCTCGGCCACCGGCTTCCTGAAGTAGTTGCCATCCTTCACCGGTTGCGGATGACCTTGCTGGCTCGGATCGGTTATCATTTGCCAGGCATCTTGCATGACCTTCGGTGAAAGAAATGCAAGCTTAACCATGTGCAGGCCATGGGTGTCATCGGGCGCAATGTCTAGCTTCCCCTGGTGGTAGATCGGGCCCGTATCTATACCGGCATCCATCTTATGCAAGGTGATGCCACCCTGTTTTTCTCCCCGCCGGATCTGCCAGAAGATCGGTTCGGCTCCCCTGTATCCCGGGAGTAGTCCGAAGTGAAAGTTGAAACACCCGAGTGCCGGAGCGTTCAGCAGGGCCTGAGGAAATTTATAAGGAAACGTAACGGAAAGACACAGGTCTACTTTGTCCTCCTCCAGGATCAACGGAAGCGCATCATCCAGGTCCTCTTTTGTTACCTGTTGATGGCGGATGTTGTTGTGCTGAACAAAGTCCAGTACACGCCGCGTACCTTCATGCACCTGGTCGGGCGTAATCACCAGATGCAGTTCGCCGCGCTTTCTGAGCTCTTCCAGACAAGGAAGAGCCAGAAAGCTATTGGCGAGAACAACTGTTTTCATTTGACCTATTTGCGGATCACCCTGCGAACGGTTTGGAATTCTCCGGCCTGCACGTTGAACAGGTATACACCCGGCTCAAGGTCGTCCGTCTGGATTTCCTCGGTATGCCGGCCGCTGCTTTGTGTGATAACCTTCTTCACAACTTCTTCACCCAACATGTTGTACAGGGTCATGACCACGGTTTCGGAAGCGCCGAGGGTATATTCACAACGGAAGGCTCCGGTGAACGGATTCGGGAATACCTTGACATCATTGTTCCAAACGGTGGTGCCAACTCCCGTTACAATCACCGGCATCACATCGGTGGTGTCCGCACATTCGGTTCCTGCATTGAAGATCACCGAGTAACCACCATCCACCTGCGCAACATGCGTTTGTCCGGTGGCGCCCACAATCGGGTTGCCGTCAAGCAACCACTGGTATGAGTCGGCGGCCGGCATGCAGGTCAGCGTATCTCCGTTGAGCGAGATCGAGTGATGAACCGTATCCACAAAGAATACATTGAACTGGCATTGGCTCATGTTGCCTGCAACATCAAACACCGTCAGCGTGATCGTGGCGGTATCACCGATAATCGTACCTGCTGCCGGGCTCTGACTCACAACCGGACTTGGGTCACAGTTGTCCGACGCAGTGGCCAGTCCGCTGTAATCAGGCAATACGGCCTGACACATGCCATTGGCATACAGGGTTTGGTTGTTCGGACAGGAGATGGTCGGCTTCACAGAGTCTTCCGCGATCACCAGGAATGTACAGGTGCCCACATTGGCAGATGCATCCGTTGCCGTCAACGTCACAACAATGCTGCTGTTGAAATTGGTACCCGGAGCAGGCGATTGTGAGATGAACGGGGTTCCACCGCAATTGTCGGTGGCACTGGCCATGCTAGTGTAGTCACCGATCACACCCAGGCAGTTCGGACCGCTGGTCACATACTGGTTACCCGGACAGGTTACCACCGGCGCCATCGTATCACGGAACAATGCCATGAACGAACACTGTGCAGTGTTGCCCGAAGCATCCGTAGCTATCAGCGTGATGCTTGTATGGGTGGAGATGATCGAACCAGGTGCAGGACTTTGAGTGATCACCGGGTTGGGATCGCATTTGTCTGTTGCTACGCCCAGTCCCGTGAAGTCAGGCAGGGCCACCTGGCAGGAAGCATCGGCATATACATACTGGTTGCCCGGACATACAATGCTCGGAGCTGTGGTATCCTCTGCCAATACTTTGAATATGCATTGTGCAATGTTGCTTGCATCATCTGTTGCAGTCAGGGTTACCGTTACAATACCCGTGAACATACTGCCCGCAGGCGGGTTTTGGGTAATGAACGGAGTTCCGCCACAAGCATCGGTCGCACTGCCAAGTGAAGTGTAATCACCCAGGATGCCTTCACAATTGGCGTTGCTGGGTACCGTCTGGTCTCCCGGACAAGTGATCATCGGAGGTACGGTATCCACGAAAATGGCCTGGAAGGTACATTGACTGCTGTTGCCAGAAACATCGGTGCTGGTGAGCGTGATCAACGTATGAGACGTGATCATCGTTCCCGGTGCCGGCGACTGTGTCACAACCGTGGTGTCTCCACACTGATCTGTGGAATTCGCCAGTCCGGTGAAATCAGGCAATGCAGCCGTGCAACCGCTGTTGGCATATACCATTTGGTTGCCCGGGCATGTGATCACCGGCGGTGTGGTGTCTGATGCCATCACCGTGAATGTGCAGCTGGCCGTATTGCTGTTATCATCAATCGCAGTCAGCGTAACAGTAACACTGCCCGAGAAGGTGGTACCGGAAACCGGACTTTGCGTAATGGCCGGTGTTCCGCCGCATGCATCCGACGCGGTTGCAAGGGAGGTGTAATCTCCCAATACGCCCTGACATGAAGCATTGCCGGGTACTGTTTGTGTTCCCGGACAAGCGATCACCGGCGGAACGGTATCCACGAAGATCGCCTGGAATGTACATTGGTTGCTGTTACCTGAACCGTCTGTGCTGGTCAGGGTAACCAGTGTATGCGATGATACCATCGTACCCGGTGCGGGCGACTGGGTTACTACCGGCGTGCCTCCGCACTGGTCCGAAGTTGTGGCCAGGCTGGTGAAGTCGGGCAATGCAGCTTGACAGCTGCTGTTGGCGTAAATCGTCTGGTTGCCCGGACACGTAACCAAAGGTGGTGTGGTATCCGATGCCATCACGGTAAACGTACAGCTGGATGTGTTGCTGTTGTCATCGGTGGCGGTCAGCGTTACCGTAATGCTTCCCGAGAAACTTGTACCGGAAGCCGGACTTTGGGTAATGCTAGGCGTACCTCCGCAGGCATCGTAGGCAGATGCAAGTGAAGTATAGTCGCCGATCGTACCCTGGCAGCTGGCATCACCCGGAACAGTTTGTGTACCCGGGCAAGTGATCACCGGCGGTACCGTGTCGATGAAGACAACCTGGAAGGAACACTGACTGGTGTTGGATGATGCATCCGTTGCAGTCAGCGTAACCATGGTATGGCTGCTGATGAGGGTTCCCGGAGAAGGTGATTGGGAAATGGTCGGTGAACCGTCACAGTTATCCGTTGCCGTTCCCAGGCCTCTGTAATCCGGCAGGAAGGCCGTGCAGAATGCGTTGGCGTACACCGTCTGATTACCCGGGCAGGAAATCACCGGAGAGGTGGTATCCTGCAGGGTCACCTGGAAGGTGCACGTAGCTGTGTTTCCTGATGCATCCGTGGATGACATGGTTACCGTTGTGCTGCTGGAAATGGTTGTACCTGCAGCGGGCGACTGGGTGAGCGACGGAGCGCCGTCACAATTGTCGGTGACCGTTACCATGGACGTGTAGTCAGGCAATGAAGCATCGCAGTTGTTGCTGGCGATCAGGGTTTGGTTGCCCGGACAGGTGATGGCCGGTGCTGTGGAATCCACAAACAGCGCAGTGAAACTGCATGTCACAAAATTACCCGATCCGTCGGTGGCTGTCAGCGTTACGGTAACGTCGCTTGTTACAACGGTGCCGATGGAAGGGGATTGGGTGACTGTCGGTGAACCGCAGTTGTCCGACACAGTGGCCAAACCGGTGAAGTCAGGCAGACTACCCTGGCAGCTCGCATCGGCATACACCGGTTGGTTACCCGGACAGGTGAGTTGTGGTTTGATGGTGTCCTTCACCGTAATGGTGAATGAACATTGGGTAGCGTTGGAAGCGGCATCCGTTGCCGTAATGGTCACGACCTGTGTGGTGCCTGCACCGCTCAGGATGGTACCCGCAGCGGGCGATTGGGTAACGGTAGGTGTTCCGCAATTATCGGCAGCCGTTACAGAACCGGTATAATCAGGAACAGTAAACTGGCAGCTCGCATCTGCATACACATCCTGGTCAGCCGGGCATCCGGATAATGTAGGTTTGATGGTGTCTTTCACCGTAACGGTAAAGCTACACTGTGCTATGTTGGCTGAGGCATCGGTTGCGGTGATGGTGACCAGCTGTGTGGTGCCTGCACCGTTGAGAACCGTACCTGCAACAGGCGATTGGGTGACAACGGGTGAGCCGTCGCAGTTGTCGGAAACCGAAGCGGACCCGGTATAGTCAGGCAGGGTTACCTGACAAGAAGCATCTGCATAGAGGTCTTCGTCGGCCGGGCAACTGATGGAAGGCCTGGTGGTATCCTTCACGGTGATGGTGAATGAACATTGCACCGCATTGGCAGAACCATCGGTAGCTGTCAACGTGATCAGTTGTGTGGTGCCTGCGCCGTTGAGGATGGTACCCGCAGCAGGTGATTGCGTTACCGTGGGTGTTCCGCAGTTGTCAGCAACCGTTGCCAAACTGGTATAATCCGGAATGGCCACCTGGCAGGAGCCATCCGCAATTACATCCTGATCCAAAGGACAAGCAATGGTCGGTTTGATGGTGTCCTTCACTGTGAGGGTGAATGAACACTGCTGTGCGTTTGAAGAAGCATCCGTAGCGGTAATGGTGACCACCTGTGTGGTGCCTCCGCCGCTCAGTACTGTACCTGCAGCAGGAGATTGCGTTACAACGGGTGAACCATCGCAGTTGTCGGTTGCTGTTACCGAACCGGTATAGTCCGGAACAGTCACCTGGCAAGAACCATCTGCATACAGATCCTGGTCGCCCGGGCATCCGCTTAAACTGGGCTTGGTGGTATCCTTCACGGTTACAGTGAAGCTACATTGGGCCACGTTTGCCGAAGCATCGGTAGCGGTGATGGTCACCACTTGCGTGGTACCCGCACCGTTGAGCACCGTACCTGCAACCGGAGATTGTGTCACAACCGGTGAGCCATCGCAGTTGTCGGCAACCGAAGCGGATCCGGTATAATCCGGCAGACTTACCTGGCAGGAACCGTCTGCATACAGATCTTGATCGGCCGGGCAGGAAATGGCGGGTCTGGTGGTATCTTTTACGGTGATGGTGAATGAACATTGAACCGCATTGGCAGAACCGTCGGTGGTTGTGATGGTCACCAATTGTGTGGTGCCGGCACCGCTCAGTACGGTACCTGCAGCAGGTGATTGGGTAACAGTGGGCGCTCCGCAATTGTCAGCAACCGTTACCGACCCGGTAAAGTCAGGCAGGGCCAACTGGCATGAAGCATCCGCATATAAATCCTGGTCTGCCGGACATCCGGTCATGGTAGGTTTGATGGTATCCTTTACGGTTACCGTGAAGCTGCATTGTGCCACATTGGAAGACGCATCGGTGGCGCTAATGGTCACCACCTGGGTGGTGCCTCCTCCGCTGAGAACTGTACCCGCAGCCGGTGATTGGGTGACAACGGGAGAACCGTCGCAGTAATCGCTCACGGTAACAAGTCCGGTGTAGTCGGGCAGGGTTACATTGCAGGAGCCATCGGCATAGAGGTCTTCATCCGGCACGCAAACCAGGGAAGGCCGGGTGCTGTCGGTGACCGTAACAGTGAATGAACATTGCGTTGCATTGCCTGTTGAGTCGGTGGCTGTCAGCGTGATCAACTGGGTGCTGCCAAGTCCTGTAAGGATGGTGCCCGGAGTCGGTGATTGGGTAACCACCGGTGAGGCATCGCAGTAATCAACCACGGTGGCGATACCGGTGAAATCCGGCAGGCTCACCTGGCAGGAACTATTGGTATAAACCGGTTGGTCGGCCGGACAGGTGATGGATGGCGGGAAGGTATCCAGTACCGTCAGCAGGAAGGTGCATTGTCCGGTGAACCCGGATGCATCCGTTACATTCATGGTGATGGTATGGTCTCCGGATCCTTCAAGCGTTACACCCGGTGCGGGTGATTGGGTTACAGTGGGGAAGCCGGCGCAGTTGTCGCTGTATGAAACCAGCGAGGTATAGTCAGGTACCGTTACTTCACATGTAGCGTTGCCGTACATGGTTTTGTTTCCGGGGCATGAAACCGTTGGCACAATGGTATCCACCAGGGTCACCTTGAAGCTGCAGGTGGTGATGTTACCTGATCCGTCGGTTGCGGTCAGCGTAACGGTGGGGTTGGTACCCGCACCGGTATAGAGGGTTCCCGGAGTGGGTGACTGGACAAGCGTGGGTACACCACAGTTGTCGCTGACGGTTACTGATCCGGTATAGTCCGGCAGGGGTACCTGGCAGGAACCGTTCACAAATAAATCGTGATCTGCAGGACATCCGGTCAATGTAGGCTTAACGGTGTCTACTACAGTAACTGTGAACGAGCACTGTTGTGAATTGCTGGAAGGGTCCGACACGGTGATTGTGATCAGCTGTGTGGTGCCTGCTCCATTGATCACGGTACCCGGCGCCGGTGATTGTGTGGCGGTTAGGGCAGCGGAAGTATAACAGTTATCGGAACGGGTGACCAGGCTGGTAAAGTCGGGCAGGGCTACGTTACAGGAAGCGTCGGCATATATATCGAAATCACCCGGGCAGGTAACTGTAGGCTTAATGGTGTCAACCAGGGTAACGGAAAAGCTGCATGTGCGCTTATTACCTGAAGCATCCGTAGCGGTGATGGTTACCGTGGGATTGGTGCCTGCGCCTGAGTATACGGTACCGGCGGCCGGTACCTGGGTCACCGTGGGTGAACCGTCACAGTTGTCTGCAATGGTCAGTCCGGTTACGTAGTCGGGCATGGTTGCCTGGCAGGAAGCATTGGTGTAAAGGCTTTGGTTACCAGGGCAACCGGTGATGGTGGGTTTGGTTGTATCCTGTAGGGTAACGGTGAAAGTACATTGTGCTGCATTTCCCGAACCGTCGGTGGCCGTCATGGTGACCACCTGTGTGGTGCCTGTTCCGCTCAGGATGGTACCTGCAACAGGCGATTGCGTTACGGTAGGAGAACCGCCGCAGTTGTCGCTAACGGAAACCGATGCTGTATAGTTGGGGAGGCTTACCTGGCATGAACCGTCGGTGTAAAGTGTTTTGTTGGAAGGGCAGGTGACAGACGGTGGAATGGTGTCCTTCAGCAACAATTTGAATGTGCATGTTCTTTTGTTGTTGGAACCGTCGGTTACCGTAAGGGTGATGGTCGGATTGGAACCTGCGCCGGTATATACATATCCTGGAGCGGGTGACTGTGTTACAGTGGGAGCACCGCAATTATCACCAACGGTAATGGAATCCCTGAAGTCGGGCAGGGCATACTGACATGAGCTGTTCACATACACATCACGGTCACCCGGACAACCCGTGAGCGTGGGCTTCACAGAATCAACGAGGGTTACGGTGAATGAACACTGGGCTGTGTTGCCGTCAGGGTCGGAGGCTGAAACGGTGACCACTTGTGTGGTGCCGGCTCCGCTCAGTGCTGTGCCGATGGAAGGCGACTGAACCACGGTCAGTAAACCGGAGTTGTAGCAGTTGTCGTTGCGGCTCACCAGTCCGGTGTAATCCGGCAAGGATGCCTGGCATGATCCGTCTACATACAGGTTGCGGTCAGAGGGGCAGCTCATGACCGGTGGTGTGGTGTCTTTTACGGTAATGGTGAAGGTACACTGTGCTGTGTTGGCCGATGCATCGGTAGCTGTCAGCGTAATCACCTGACTGGTGCCAACACCCGTAAGCAGGGTTCCTGCAACGGGCGATTGCGTCACGGTAGGCGAGGGGTCGCAGTTGTCGGAAACGGTGGCTGAACCGGTATAATCCGGGATGGCCACCTGACAGGATCCGTTGCCATATACATCCTGGTCGCCGGGACAAGAGATGGTCGGGTTGGTTGCGTCGGTTGCAGTAACCGTTGCAGAACCGCATGATCCCGGCGTCACACATCCGCCTTCACCACGGATATAGTAAGTGGTGGTGGTGGATGGGGACACAACAATGCTGGAAGAAGCGGTTGAATCCACCTTGGTGCCGCCGCAGCTTCCGGAGTACACCATCCATTGGGTGGCGTCATTCAGGTTGCCGGTGATGGTCAGGGTGGAGTTGGCGCCCGGACAAATGCTCGTGGGCGATGCGGATACTGTGGGTACGTCAGGGTCGGTGCATGTAGTGCCGTAAACACGAATGTTATCAACGGCTACCTCCTCAGTGGTTCCATCTTGCCCCATGAAGAAACGGATCTGAACACTGGTGCCCGTTGCAGGTATATTGTAGGTGAATTCCTGGAAGGCATTGGTAAGGGCAGTGCCGTCTGCGGTGCCGTTCAGGTCGGTGTCTTCCGTGAGGTCAATGGAGCTTGCACCTGTTCCGCTGCCGTAAAAGGCGCCGATGGTGTTCCAGCCCCCGCCGTCCATGTTGTACTGAAGCAAAAACTCATCGTCCTGTTCGAAGCGTGTGCCGTCTGCCCTTCCGAGTGCAAGCAGAATCTTCACCGACAAGTTGTAGCCGCTTACATTCAAGGCATTCAGGGTCAGCACCCCGTTGGAGTCGATCGGGTTGGAACCGATATCCAGAAGTCCTTCTCCTACGAAGTAGTAGGTGCCGTCTTCACCCGTGGGGTCGTTGGTCATCGGTTGGGAATCACCATCCTTGTGTCGGGTGAAGTAATGACTGCTGGTACTTCCGCTAGCAAACTCATTGGCCGCATACCGGCTGCCGTTGCCATCGGTTTCAAAGCTTTCCTGAAGGAGTAATGTCTGGGCCTGGAGGCTGGTTCCGGCCATAGACAGGAACAGCAGCATGGAGTAGAGTTTCTTCATGAATCTGGTTTAGAAACCGCAAGTTACGGCGTTTTCAACACTTTATGAACAATGGATGCAGGAAAGTTGACCTATTTCCCGCAAGTTTTTACTCCAAATTTTCCAACTTGGTTACCTGTATTCCTACCGAAGAAAACGGTGCGATCAATCGCAAATAATAGGTTCCTGCGGGCAACCCGGCCAAATCAACCTGTTCCCGGTTCAAACCGGCAACCGCATTTTTTTCTTCCAAAATCATCAACTGCCCCAAGGTATTATAAAGGGCCAGCGATACGCTTCCGGCATGCGCTGAGCGGTACTGGCAGCGGATGGCTGAGGAGGTTGGGTTGGGGAAAACCTGCAGGCCTGAAAGGCTTTCTTCCGTGGGTAAGCCGGTGATGATCACCTGCACCGTGTCGGAAACCGTGTCGCAGCCATTCGTATCGGTAACGGCCACCGAATAGGCGCCTGTCAGGTCGGCGATATAGGTTTGCATGTTGGCTCCTGAGATTAGGTTCCCATCCCGGAACCATTGGTAGGTAGCAGCCGGCGGGATACAGGTAAGCAGGCTGTCGTTTACCTGGATGGTGCGTTTTTCGGCAGGGGCTACGGTCACATAAAATGTGCAAGTCGCCTGGTTGCCCTGCTCGTCTATAACTGTGTATTGTTGTGCAGTGATGCCCACGGGGAAGGATGATCCGGAGGTGAGGCCGGTGCTATCGGTTTGAATCAGAAGCACGCCCATGCTGCATGCGTCGGTTGCCATGGGGGATGTGTAGGTGATCATGGAATCACAGCTGATGATGTCGCCCGGGCAGGTGATTGTTGGCTTCAGGGTATCCTGCACCTGCAGCGCAAATGTGCAGCTATCAGCATTGCCGCTGGAATCCGCCACCATGATGGTGATGACCGTATCGGTTGAAACCAGGGTGCCGGCCGCAGGCTTTTGGGTGATGTCGGGAGAGGGGTCGCAGTTGTCTGAGAAAGTCACCTGGGATGTGTAATCCGGAACGGTCACCTGGCAATTGGAATCGGCGATCAGGGTTTGATCGAGCAGGCAGGTGACAACCGGTTTGGTGGTATCCTGCACCACCACGGTGATGCTGTCGCATGCGCCGGGTGTTGAGCATCCGCCTTCACCGCGGATGTAGTAGGTTGTGGTGCTGCCTGGGTTCACAACGATGCTGGAGGAAGAGGTGGAATCCACCTTGGTGCCTCCGCAGCTGCCCGAATATACCATCCATTGGGTGGCATCGTTCAGGTTGCCGGTGATGGACAGGGTCGCATTGGCACCCGGGCAAACGCTCGAAGGCGACGCGGATACGGTGGGTACGTTCGGTGCAGTGCAGGTTACAGTACCGTAGATACGGATGTTGTCAAATGCAACTTCCTCTGTGGTGCCATCCTGACCCATGATAACCCGTACCTGAATGCTGCTGCCCGTAGCCGGAACGGCATAAGAGAACTCCTTGAAAACACTATCCAATGCAGTTCCATCTGCAATTCCATCCAGGTTGGTATCCTCGGTAAGGTCGGATTGTGGGTTTACTCCGTAAAATGCAGCCAAGGTATTCCAGCCGCCGCCATCCATGTTGTATTCTACAAGTAATTCGTCATCGGGTTCGAATCGTCCTCCATCTGTTCGGCCTGTGGCTAGCAATATCTTGACAGAAACCTGGTAGCCGCTCACATTTACGGAATTCAAGGTAACTGTTCCAAAAGGACCATCCGGATTGCCGGTGTCATCTACACCTTCTCCTACAAAGTAGTATGTGCCATCTTCACCGATTGGTTCGGGTAGTATCGGTTGGGAATCACCATCCTTGTATCGGGTGAAGTAATGACTGCTGGTACTTCCGCTAGCAAACTCATTGGCCGCATACCGGCTGCCGTTGCCATCGGTTTCAAAGCTTTCCTGATAGATGAGCACCTGAGCTTGGGCGTTCAAAATACCAAGTCCGGTGAATGCAAGAATCAATAGGGTGCGGATGGTTTTCATAGCAGATGAGATATATGAGGTTTTAAATACATATGTACGGATTGGACCAGATGGTAAATACGACCGATCGGGTTTTGAAAAGTTTGTCGGGAAGTGATTCGGGTTCGTTGGCCGGCCCGAGGTCTGTCATCTCGCAATGCCCATTGGATATGGAGGCTTTGTAAATATGCGGAAGCGCACATGTTTTTTGTAAAGTGGTGTTGTAGTGCCAGTTTCTTCTGGGGCCGTTCAGTTCCCGGATGTGTTCCTTCAATGAGGAAAGATCGGGCAGGGCTTGTGCGGCTTTCAGGATCAGTCCGGCTTCATAGCCCATCAGTGCAAAAGGGTTGGGTGCCTTTCCGTGTGCATCCGTATGGGCTTTGCGAAACGCATTGTTGTTCGGATGGTCATCCGACGGAAACCAGGAGGACGCGGTGGTGCAGGAAAAGTTAAGATGTTGCAGGTCGTTCATGACCTCTGATTCCAGCATCATGGGTGCACAGTAGATGGGGGCCAGCTGATCCAGTCCGGCATCCCGGTAGGCGCTGAGAAAGTCTTTTGCATCCGATTTGTTGAAGGCCAGGTATACGGCCTGCGGTGGCTGTTCACGGAACTTGCTGCGGAGGGCATCCATGTCAAAATTTACAGCATCCGGCTTGGGAACATGCCAGGCGGAAATGGCGGCACCGCCTTCCTGGAGTCCCTGGTCCAATGCGTAGGGCATCTGGTATCCGCCCTCATAATAGGTGCCGATGTACAGCACTTCCTTGTGCCCTTCTTTTGCCATGTGCCTGCCCAGGCACCAGGCGTTGTACCATAGGTCGAAAGCATTGTGGATGACTTGCCTGTTATCGGGAATGTCACAGGGAAGGTGTCCGCCCAGGTTGGTATGGATCAGCAGTGATTTCGGGTCGGTAAAATGGGCGACGAGGTCGGGTAGAACGGCATTCCCCGTGTAAGCGATGGAGGTGTTGATGTTGTGTTCAATGCTCAGTTTCTGAAGGGCGGTTTCGCACTCAGAGCTTTTGGCGCCCAGTCCGATGCCCTCCATTTTCAGGGGCAGTTCATTGCCATCGAATCCGAGGCGGATGCCCTGCACGAAGTCGCGACCCAGTGACGGGTAGATGGTGGAGTTGGGAATAAGCAGGCCGACGGGCATCATGTTTTTCAGTATAAAAGAAGAGGGAAGCCCATGCTTCCCTCTTCCGGATCGTTCACATGGTGAATGTGCAGACGATGTTTACGTGTTACTAGCTTCTTGACGGGAACACGCCGAACATGCAAATGATGTAATTCACACAGAGGTAGGGCTGCATGTTGTTCACGGGTGAGTTCGCGCCGGTCATGCCGATGGTAACTGAACCGGTAGCGGAAACACCAGCCAGACTTTGTCCGGCTCCTCCGTTGTCAATGTAAGAGTCACCACCTGTGCTTCTGGCGAGGAAGTTGCCATTTGGTTGAGGGTCTTCTCCGTCGCCATTGTTCACCTGAACCGCTGCATTCACATCCAGTGCGGCCTGGTGGTTGTGGGCGGGCATCTGGGTGATGTTCAGAATGTTGGTTTCGGAGCCGGAGCGTTGTCCCAGCCGGTAAGTCGACAGGCCGGGGCCGGTGCCGGGGTGTACGGCTGTTCTGCCGCGCATGTCAGGCAACGCAAATGTGGTACGACCGTCACCGCCAAATGTGGTTCCGAGAAGTGAGAAAAGGGCCGTGTTGGATGAAATGGCCAGTAGTTGGCCGTCACAATACGCCCAGTTACGCGGAGCAAAGTTGCCGCCAAACATCCTGATTTCTGCAATGGTTCCTTCCATGTGGTTAGGTTTTAGGTTAATGATTTTGGAGGGATAAATGTAGAAGATAATGGTTGCCGGAAAAGGGGTTTGTAAGATCAGGATTTACATTTTTAATTTTTTTTTCAATGAACGGTGGGGTTAAGGTGGAAGAAGTTCACAGGATGGTAGGTTGGGATCATTGTGCCGCAAGGTGTAAGAACGACAACCCGGATGAATGCCGGTCGTGGCAGACGGGTATTCCGTCCGAAAAATTTATACAGACTTTAAACAGAAGGCATGTGTTAGGCGGTCGAGGTCCTCAAAAAACACTCGGTAGTTTTTCTGTTGTTTCAATGACTGTAGGTATCTCAGCATCCTACGCAGTAAATGTCTGGTGAAAAATATCAGGCTATTCATTCAACTCCTTACGCTGAATCACTGGATTTGTCAGGTGATTGCATGCGTTGCCGGTTTGGGGGAGGGTAGTGAAAAAAATGCGCCGGAATTTGGTGACCATGTTTAAATATCGTAATATTGCGATAAAAAGTTGAGTATGGGACAAAGCAAATCGGAAGAGTTCAGTGTGCGGGATAACCGCATTGCCGCATACGCAAAGGCACTTGCGCATCCGGCCAGGGTGGCCATCCTCAGGGTGCTGTTGAAAAAGCAGGCCTGTATTTGCGGCGATATTGTAGAGGAGTTGCCCCTTTCCCAGAGTACGGTTTCGCAGCATCTCAAGGAATTGAAAGAAGCCGGTCTTATCCAGGGTGATATAGAAGGTACCAAGGTTTGTTATTGCATTCATCCGGAGAATTGGGAAAAGGCTCGCAAGCAATTGTTTGACTTTTTTGAAACCTATCCGTCCAATCCATCATGTTGTTAATCGAAATAAAGCGATCATGAAAAACGCAGAAGAACTTAAAACGCTGGTACGAGAAAAGTACAGCCAGATTGCGCTTCAACAAAGCGAGGGCGATACCGCATCCTGTTGCGGGTGTGGTTGTGATACCAATGAGGTATACAACATCATGTCTGATGACTATACAAGACTTGAGGGGTACGAACCCGATGCGGACCTGGGCCTTGGTTGCGGCATTCCCACGGAGTATGCAGGGCTCAAGCCCGGACAGGTGGTGGTGGATCTCGGATCAGGTGCCGGAAACGATGTGTTTGTGGCCCGCTCCGTGGTGGGGGATAAGGGACATGTTACCGGGGTCGACTTTGCGCAACCCATGCTGGACAAAGCCAGGGCGAACAAAGCCAAACTCGGATTTGAAAATGTGGATTTCCGGCTTGGAGAAATAGAAGCCTTGCCATTGCCGGATGCTTATGCCGATGTGGTGATCAGCAATTGTGTATTGAACCTGGTTCCGGATAAACAAATGGCATTTGCGGAAATCCTGCGGGTACTGAAACCGGGTGGATATTTCTGTATATCCGATGTGGTTGCCTCAGGCGAACTGCCTGCCAAAGTGCGTGAAGCTGCTGAAATGTATGCAGGTTGCGTGTCAGGTGCCATTCCAAGATCAGCCTACCTGGAGGTGATTGCCAGGGCCGGTTTCCAGGGTGTCGCTGTGAAGAAGGAAAAACCCATTCTGGTTCCGGATGAGATCTTGGAACGCTACCTCACGCCGGATGAGATTGTCGCTTTTCGTTCCTCCGGAGCCGGTGTATTCAGTGTAACCGTGGTCGGATTGAAAAGTCCTTCAGCGGAACAGCTTGAGCAGGCTTGTTGCTCAGGAGATTGCTGCGCATGATCCGAAAGCTGCTGGCCGAATGGATGGGCACCTATGCCTTGGTGTTCTTCGGTACCGGTGCCATTATGGTGAATCGGTTCCATGAAGGTGTGTTGGGTCACATGGGTGTTTGCATCGTGTTCGGCCTGGTGGTGATGACCATGATCTATGCCGTGGGTGATATTTCGGGTGCCCACCTGAACCCGGCTGTCAGTCTTGGGTTTTATGCGGACGGACGGATGAAATTCCCTGAAATGCTGACGTATTCAGCGGTACAACTCCTGGGAGCAACCTCCGCAAGTTTTACGTGTAGCCTGATGTTCGGTGTGCAGCACGGACTGGGAGAAACCGTTCCGTCAGGAGGTCTTTGGGGCGCAGCCTTTGGAATGGAAACGTTGCTTACGTTCATCCTGATGTTTGTAATCCTGCGTGTATCTACCGGTAGCAAGGAGAAGGGAATTACGGCAGCCATTGCGATTGGGGGCGTGGTGACCATGGCAGCAATGGTAGGCGGGCCGGTTTCAGGTGCATCCATGAATCCCGCCAGATCGTTCGGGCCTGCACTCATGTCCGGTAACTGGGAAAGTTTCTGGGTATACCTCGCGGGGCCTTACCTGGGCTGTGTAATGGCCGTCATGCTCTGCCGTATCTTGCACGGTGAAAAAACATCCTCTTAAAAACCGACTCATGAAGGCACTGCAAACCATCGGACTACTGCTTATATCCAATTCGTTCATGACCCTGGCATGGTATGGGCATTTGAAGTTTGCCCATTGGACACCGTTGCAGAAAGCCGGCCTGTTCTCAATCATCCTGATCAGCTGGGGCATTGCATTTTTTGAATATGTATTCCAGGTGCCGGCCAACAGGTTCGGGTACGCCGGAAACGGAGGCCCATTCAATGTATGGCAGCTGAAAGTATTGCAGGAAGTAATCACGCTCACCGTGTTTGCCATATTTGCCTTGTTGGTTTTCCGGACGGAAGCGCTTCGATGGAATCACTTGGTGGGCTTCGTTTTTCTGATACTGGCTGTATACTTTGTCTTCAAAAAATAAAAGATGGATTCGATGAAAAAAATACCGCATATCCTTGTCTTGTGTACCGGGAATTCCTGCAGGAGTCAGATGGCGGAAGGGTACCTGAAAATGTATGGAGGGGGCGCATTGGAAGTAAGCAGTGCGGGTACCCATCCGCAGGGGCTGAATCCGAAGGCAGCCCGCGTCATGCTGGAAGACGGATTGGACATCAGCCAGCAAACCTCCAACCATGTGGACGAATTTCTGAACCGGTCGGTGGACGTGGTGTTGACCGTTTGCGATGATGCGAAAGAGAATTGCCCGTTTTTTCCCGGTGATGTGAAACGGATCCATCATGCATTTTCGGATCCTGCCAAGGCCAGCGGTAGTGAAGAGGAGATCCTGGAATCCTTTCGCCGTGTGCGGGACCAGATCAAGGCCTACTGTAAGGAGTTGGCATCGGAAATCGTGGGTGGCTAGCACTATTCGCCGCCGCCGTCATCCTCTTCGACGGGTTCATTCAGGAAGCGGAACTGGTAGTTGTTTTCTCCTCCGACATTGATGTCACGTTTTTTCTCGGTAAAGGAGAAATCCACATTGAACGTGTCAAACCCGTTGAATTCGATCAGGTACGACTCCTTGTCGATGGTGAAGCGTTCACCGAAAATATTGTTCACGCTTATGGTATAATACCCGGCCTGTGGAACGCTCAGCACGTAGTTGCCGTCTTTGTCGGTCAGTACAGAAAACGCTTCACCTATTTCGTTGGTGGCGGTCACCCGGATGCCTTCCACTTCGATGTTGCCATCACTGCTGAAGCGGTCGCGGGTTAATACGATTTTTCCTTTGATTTTATAACTGGCGGCGAATGGAATGAAAAGCACGGTATTGCTGTTCACTACAACAGTTTGTTCGTTTCCGTTCACGTTGTACAGGTCACCCAGGTTCACCAGCGGTGTGAAGGAGAAGCGATAGGTTCCTTCCGGCAGGTTGGTGTAGGAAATTTGTCCGTCCGGACCGGTGAGCAGTTCCATTTGGGCGAAGTTGCCATGACCTCTTTCCTTGTCGTATTTCACCCGTTTGATGTCGGTCAGGATGTTGGCGATCAGTGGTTCTCCCTCATCCTTGATCTTGTTTCCGTTCAGGTCTTTGAAGCAAACCACTTTTACATCATAGTACTTCAGGCGTGGTTGTGGAATATCGAAAGCCTTCCTTACACCCAGGGAGAAGTTAAATGTTTTGAAGCTTTGCCTTCCTTCCTCTATGTCCACCCATGAGTTGATAAAGGCATTTCCCTGACCGTAGAAATCCCAGCCGGAACGGTTTCTAACATCCAGCCTCAGATTGATGCTGCTGTTTTCCCTGGCGGAAGGCATGCGAATGCTGTAGTTCATGAACCCCGAAACTTTGACAGTCTTATCCATGAAATACCTTTCATAACCAGGGCGGAGGTAGAACACCTGGTTCACTCTTCCTGTTTGCAACAGGTATTGTGCATCCACCACGTTCAGGGAGCCGTACACATAATATGCACTCAACATCCAGTGTCGTACTTTGTAACTCAGGCTGAGATTGGTGCTTAAGACGGGTTTGTTAAAGTTAAATGAGGGAACACTGTCGAAGTCCGTCTGTTTGATTAGAGAGTAGCCAATGATGGCACTCGGTGTTAGGGTTTGGAATGCTGACAACGTATATCGGGCGGAACCATAAGCACCCAGGTATGTGTTCCGGATGACTTTGGTGAAATTGTAAGCGGGATAGTACAGGTTGCTGCTGGTTCTTCGGAAATTGGGACCGAATTCATAGTACATCCGACTGGATTTATTGACAGACATTGTGAGGCGCACCATGTCGTGAGTGAAATGGCTGCCCTGGTAATACAGTACATCGGGGAACCGCACGCTGTATTGCTGGTAGTGATCTAGCAAGAAATTCAGGCGCTTGTGATTATCGATCATGTACATGGCGCCAATATGTCCGTTCCGGTTGCCACCACCACGTGCAAAGAACCGCGTACTTGCAGTGGCTGTGCTGTTGATCCGAAGTTTTTTGGTGCTGTAGTTATAGGATAGCCTCCATCTCAGACCGTACAGGTTGGTGTCAAGGGAAGACGGTATGGTTGCAACCTTATGGTAGGCGGTTCTGCCAAGGATCAGGCTTCCGTTAACGCTGTGATGTTTAAGGAATGAAGTTCCGGATTGAATAAGGTATGCGATTGAGTTGGAGTGGTTGTATTGGTTGTCTTCATAACTCACTCCGGTATTTACCCTGTACTTTTTCATGAGGGTGAGGTTTGTGCCTGCCGCGTAGGTATAAATGGGGTAGAGGATGTTGCGGAAAGCAGAACCATAGACACTGTAATCCTTGTTGATTTTATAATCGGCGGAGATGCCCCGGCCATTTGCGTTGAAGATGCCGGAAGAAGTGATGTTATCTCCGGCGATTATGTTCCATTTCGGGTCGCGGTACCTCACATACGCGGTCAGGTTTTGTGGGTCGGAGGAAAACTTCGTTGAGGATTTTCCGGGAGAGAACAATACGTTCCGCATGTTGAGCATGTAGTTCACTTCCCGGAGCTGAGGAAACAGTACCGAACCAAAAATCGAACTGTTGATTCTGGGTTGTGCGGTGCTCATCAGGTTGTAGAATTGCACGTCCATGTTGAGCGGGGTGGCCGACTGTTGTTTTTTGTTGTAGTAGTTGTTATCAACCTGTTTGAACCATACCGACTCATGCATCACGGAATAGGCGGTGGAAGCTTTCACCGTTACGGTTGATTCTTTCCAGACCTGCTCCAGGTAAGAAGGTGTGTCTTCATCTTTGGTGGCGCTTCCCACGGTGAAGGTTAGCGTGGTATCCTTATATGGTGCAACCTCAATGTATCTGGATCGTTGATTCGCGTTGAACTGCGGCATCACCAGATTTTTGCCAACTTCAAATTCAAGATAGATCACCTCCGGGGTATTGCCTTTGTTGGAAATGATCACGTCAAAATTGACATCATTATAATAGGTATTGAAGTACACCACGTTGCTGCTGGTGGTGATGCTCCATCTGCTTTTGCGGATTACCTTGATGTAGCAGTCGGCAGTGTAAGCTGCATTTTTGGTTTTGAAAGCCGCATTGATCACATGTGCCATGCCTCCTTTTGCATCACCGGGAATGGAAATGCGCATCGGCACATATACCGTTGCGCCCGGTTCGATGGTATATGAATCTTTGGCGGTATACGCGACATTCCACCCCAGGGGGGCAAAAATTTCCAGTTTACCTGTAATGGTGGTAATTTCCCTGTTGGTGATTTTCAGTACATCAAAAATTGTCGAGTCAGCACTTTGTTCGATGTGGTTTTTTGTGAAAAGCATCACCCTGTTACTGTCAGGGTCGGGAGCAGGATCAATGGCGGTTGTGTCGGCAGGAACAACGGCGGAAGAATCGGTGACGGTTGAATCCATGGCTGGAACCGAATCCGGGGGTGGTATGTTCAGGCTGTCCTGGGCATACAGGTTTGATCCTCCTGTCAGGACCATAATGATAAGAATTGATATCGTACGCCAGTACATATCCGGAGGAATGCGTTTAAAATTGTGGTATCAGAATCACTTCGATTTCTACTGTGTAGTAATCCGGCGTCTCACCCAACAAACTGCCATTCGCTATGCCGGCCTGATATGAAAGATTCACCTGGCATGTGCTCCAATCGCAATTGAGATGCCCGGCGAAATTTGTATCCATTAAGACCTCACCGGCCACAGTCAGGTCCTTGTATCCATAGTAATTCGCATCTGCAGGATCCAGTCCGAGGTTATTTGTTGCCTCCACCTGGATGGTATTCAGATTTAAGGTATTTGCACCGCTTCCCTGGATCGTGGGCTGTGCATTGTAGGAATCGAACTCCAGGGACCAACCCGTAAGCGTGGAGCCCACGATGGGCGGCTCGGTGGGAAGGTCGGCGATGGTAATACCCAAGGTGGTACCGTCGGTAATCTCAATGCCGTCCTGATATTTTTTTATGGTGTTGAAGTAAAAGGGGATGTCTCCGCCGGAGAGTACGCTAAGTCTTGCTGTATTGTAATCCTGAGAAAAGCCAGGCACTGAAAGAAGCATGATGCAAAGGGTTAAGTAAAATCCTGCCTGTTTCATCCTTGGCTATTTGGGGGGTAATTTGAAAATACGGGTTAATCGAAACAATCCCTTTAATACGTGGAACCAGCCGCACCGTACACGGGCGGCTGGTTTTCACGCATATCGTTTTTTGATTAGTTGTCGGTTGACAATTCGAACAACACATTGGTCACATACCTGTCTGGGGTAGGTGAAGGTTGTTGATCAATCAGCTTTACCGTGTTCATCGGGTTTACTGTGAACGCTTCAGCAGTACCACAGCGCCAGACCAGGGTAAAGTCGTTGTCAGTTGCATCACCCGCATTTGCACTGGTAGCGTCATCATTGTCCTCGAGCAGGTCAACGGGATACGTTTCCAGGGCAGTGCCGGTGTTGTCATTGTCAGTAGGCGTACTGAACAACTCCGCGCCGGGCGTGGTGGCTTTTGCAAGACCCGAACCCTCGAAGTTGTGGGCGCCATTGTTCACAATGGTGAATCCTACGTTGTCGAGTGCCAGGGTATTGGCCGGATTATCTGTTCCGATGAAAGTGGCTTCTTCCGAACCGTAGGAAAGCTTCCAGCGGGTGGAAGATGCTACGGTGAAATCGGTTTGGTAGAATCCGTCGGATGTGGCTGGGTTGGCAGATGTAGAGGTAGCAGCGTCACCTGACAGACCATTTTTATAGTCGTCAATGGTGTTGAATACAAATTCAATGTTACCCCCGTTTGTAATTGTCATGCGCAACACCTGGTTCAGGTTGACCGCCACCGGAACTACGTTCCTGTCGCGAACTGCCTGACCGAATGTTACAGATGCCGCTAAGGCAAATGCAACTGTGAAAACAAGTGTCTTTCTCATAATGGTGTTTGATTGGTTAATAAAAGGTTTTTGATTTCGGACATAAATGCTACGCTTTTATACCGCTATGTTATAATCAGGGTTACATAGAATTCGGCGTCTTTGGTTAATAAGTGATATGATTTTCCCAATTGCTTCGATGAGTGCGCCCTGAAAGTCGTTATATTGATTCCTGTAAAAGCTTCAATTGAAGCCTTCGTGCCTGATTGTTATATGGAATTTTTAATTTTGACCGAAACGGACCGGTTGTTGCTGTATGGCAATTAACCTTTTTTATGCCTTTATGATCAAACCTGCCAAATTCAATCATGTCACCCGACTGGGAGTTTTTTTTGCATTGAATGCCATCTGTATAGGGCCTTCCGCATTTGCCCAGGACTTTGAGGTGTCACCAGTCGTGATCAATTTTGAAGTGGAGCCGGGAGGAATTGCCACTCAAAAAGTGTTGATCCGCAATCACGCCAATACCGCCCAGCATTTCGAATTCAAGCTGGGCGATTACGAAGTGGATGAACACGGTTCAAAAAAGAGACTTCCGCCGGGGACCAGCCCTAAAAGCTGCAGCGACTGGATCAGCGTGAACCCTTCTTTTCTTGAACTCAAACCCAATGAAGAAACGGAAGTGAATGTGATCATGGCGGTTCCCAAAAGCGGCACGGATACCCGGTGGGGAATCATTTACGTGCAGGCAGCCACCGAGCGTACTTCACTGGATGTGGATAAGAATGTGGCAGCCGGCGTGCTTTTGAAACCCAGGATTGCTGTTTTCGTGAGCCAGTCTCCGAAGTCCAATACAAACTGGAATGGCAAACTCGAAAGGTTGCACGAAGTTCCCAATGCCCGAACCCCAACATTGCGCACATTTGAGGTGCAGGTGAACAACACCGGCGATAAAATGCTGGAGGCACGTGTATATCTGGTACTGGCAGATGTGAATACGGGAGAGGAGAAGAAATACCCTGAAACCAAAAAAACCATGGTACCCGGAAGCAAATCGGTATTCAAGCTATCCATACCAAAAGAAGATATCAAGGCTGGAAAGAAATATGCCCTTGCCGCGGTTATGGATTATGGTCACCGATCTGCCCTTGAGGCCGTTCAAATCATGATTGAGTAAATGTTCCGTTTACACCGGAAAAGGTTCATTGCCTGCATCTGTTTGCCGATGTTCCTTGGCCTGGTTCAGGCCCGGGCGCAGGAGGTCCAATCTACCTATTATGATGACGCGCAACAGCACGTTCGTGAGGCTGTAGAGGTGATCATGAAAGACGGTCAGCCGGTTCGCAATGGTAGCTACCGAATCTTTTATGAAGACGGTACCATCTGGCAGGAAGGTCAGTACAATGACGGCCGCATGATCGGTCTTTGGAAGGACTATTATCCCGGCGGCAAAGTCAAGCAGGAATTGAACTACCTGGATGGGAAGCTGGAAGGCACCACCCGGATTTACTTTGAAAATGGCACCCTTTCGCAGGAGGTGCCCTATCACAACGACCTGGTGAACGGACAAGTAAAGATATACCATGAGAACGGCCAATTGCGGGAATCAACCTTGTACGAAAACGGCCACCTCAACGGGATATCCACCGCTTACTATGAAAACGGCAGGATGTATTTCAGGAAGTCCATCCGCCATGACCTTGAAAGCGGTCCGCAGGAAGTATGGTATGAAAACGGGCATATCCGGGAACGTTCGTTCAAACTGAAAGGAGTGTACGACAGTCTTTTTACCGGGTATTACAAGGAAGGTCCCGATGGTTCCCTTCAAAAGGAATGCTACTATAAGAACGGACTTCTCGATGGACCCTTTGTTGGATATCACCCCGACGGTTCCATCATGAACAAGTGTACCTACATACACGATACCATTCAGGGACTGTATGAATCCTTCTATCCATCCTCACAGGATTCAACCCGAACCGGTGCAATCATGCCCAATGAAAGGGGCATGTACGAACATGGCAGGCGAGAAGGGCCATGGAAATTCTTTTACCCCAACGGCGTGAGGTATATCGAAGGTCAATACAACCATGGATTGTATGAAGGTGAATGGCGGGTATACTATCCGAATGACACCCTCAAACAGGTAGGAAGCTATGAGCACGGCAAGGAAACCGGCTTGTGGAAGTTTCTTGATCCGGACGGATCGCTGGCGCGCCAGGGAAGTTTCTTAAACGGAAAGCGCACGGGGCATTGGGAAGTATATTATAAGGATGGCACGCTGAGGGCTGAAATCAACTATGATGAGAACGGCGAACCCGACGGCGTGTACAAAACTTATTATGAGAACGGAAGCCTTGAGGAAGAAGCCACCTATGAGCACGGTGAAAAAGTAGAATAGCCATATAAAACGATTGAACATGGAAAATTTTGAATGGAACCCCCAGGCACTGATTGACTCGGGAACCAGTGTGGGATTCAAGATCCTCGTTGCATTGCTGGTTTGGATGATTGGTTTGTGGGTGGTGAAAGCATTGGTAAAAGGCGTAAACAAGCTGATGGATAAGCGTCACCTGGACCCATCCTTGCAACCTTTCCTCAGGAGCGTGATCCAAACCCTCCTGAAAATCCTGCTGGTGCTGAGCGTGCTCGGTACACTAGGCATTGAGATGACATCCTTCATTGCATTCCTTGGTGCTGCGGGTATTGCCATCGGCATGGCCATGTCGGGCACGTTGCAGAACCTGGCGGGAGGTGTGATGATTCTCATCTTTAAACCTTTCAAGGTAGGTGATGTGATTGAGGCCTCAGGGTACACCGGCACCGTGAAGGAAATCCAGATTTTCAACACCATACTGAACACACCTGACAACAAAACCATCATCATTCCCAACAGCGAACTCGCCACACATTCGCTGGTCAACTATTCGACCGAGGCGAAGCGCAGGGTCGACTGGACCGTCGGTGTAGGATATGGTACCGACCTTTCCAAAGCAAGGGAAGTACTTCTTGCGGTGCTGGATGCCGATCCGCGTATTCTGAAAGAACCCGTACCGCTCATAGCAGTTGCCGCACTGGCCGACAGCTCGGTGAATTTTACCGTACGTGGCTGGGTGATGGCAACCGATTACTGGGCGGTGTTCTTCGAGGTGAATGAGAAGGTGTACAATGCCCTGAACGGCGCAGGTATTGAAATTCCGTTTCCGCAGGTGCAGGTACACATGCAGAAATGATCATTGTGACATTCAGGATTTTTTGCGAGCGACCTTATCGGTATAGCCGATGTGGAACAGGGCATCTCCCTGGTTCACCACCGGCATGTGGTTCACAGCAATGATGTAACCTCCTTCTCGGGCGCGGATCTTTTGGGTGAAGTCACCGAACGGACCATGTAGCAAACCAAGAACGGTTCCTTTCCTGCAGAAAACACCGCTTTCAACCAACGGGTGAAAAAGCCCCGCCACCTTGGCCCTGATCCATCCGCTTCTTTGCAGCACCACCACTTCGTTGGGAGCAGGTGCCTGTCTGATCATGCCGAAGTGTTTGAGGAAACGAAGGGCTCCGTTCACACCTTCTGTGATGGCATGTTCACTAAAACGCAGCGATTCTCCGGCTTCATACACCATCACGCGTTTGCCCATCTTGGTGGCGTACCACCGAAGCGACTTGTCCCTGAGTGGTGAATTGATCACGAACGGTGCTCCGATCGCTTTTGCCAATAGGTCGTTTTCTTTTCCGTCGAGCACACATCGTACCTGCGGGAAGTTACTGCGGCTGGCACCTCCGGTGTGAAAATCCATGATGTGATCCACTTTCGGAAGGATTTTGTGTACGAAATGCCAGGTAACGCGGCTGGCCAACGAACCTGCCCGGTTTCCCGGGAAGCTTCGGTTTACATCCTTTCCGTCCGGTACGGCCCGCGAGAAGTTGATGAACCCGTACACATTCAGAATGGGGATGGCGATCACGGTACCCCGTGTTAGTTTTTTAAAATATTTCTGTACGATCAGCCGGCGGATGATTTCAATCCCTCCTGCTTCGTCGCCGTGCATGCCAGCCAGGAACAGCACGATCGGTCCTTCTTTTTTTGCACGGTACACCTGGATGGGTATATCAATCGGGGTGCGGCTCGGCAGGTTGGCAATGTTTAATGTAAGTACCTGTGATTCGCCGGGGGCAATGGTGGTTCCTAAAATCTGCATGGAGGTTAAATGTCAGTCGTTTTTTTCCTGAAGGAAAGCAGGGTCTTGTTCACATCTACCACGAAACGGCTGCGCAGGAATTTTCTTCCTAACAATACGGGATACTTCAGGTCGCTGCGATTGGAAAGGGACATTTCCAGCGGGTATTCTTTTCCGAATACAATCACTTTGGTGATGATAGTAATCCTTTCTTCCGATGTTCCGAATGAGTTTTTAATCACGCGCCGGGTGTGCACAGGCAGGCAATACGCCTTTTCATTGTATTGCGGGTGCTCGGGGTCCAGCAGGTTGAAGCGCACCCATTCGGCGCCATCTCTATCAATCACGGTAAGGTTGTGGCAATGAAGAGCGGATGTGTAGGCCCCGGTATCTACCTTGGCATCGAGGTCTTCCAGTTTCAGTTCCGGCAGATCGATGCGGTCTTTCCGGCCGATAACCGGTTTGGGTTTCCTGATCTTCTTCATGCCTGGTTGTGGCTAATACAATTTGCCGCGTTTAATAAGGTAGGGTAGCAGTACCTGCCGGAAGCCCTGCCTGATGTCTGCATCCACAAATTCAATCCGGTACTGGCCGCACCGGATCTTCAGTTCTTTCAGGAAATGTGCGATTTGTTTTTTATAGGCATCCCTCACTTCCCTGGGATGGAGTTTCAGCTCGCGCCCGCTTTCCACATCTACAAAACGGTAAGGGCGGTTGGCGTAATTGAATTCGATTTCCTTTTCCCGGTCGGTTACATGAAAAAGGATCACCTCGTGCTTATTGTGCCTGAGATGTTGAAGCGCGGAGAACACCACTTCCGGGTCTCCGGCCGATTCCATCATGTCACTGAAGATGATTACCAGCGAACGCTTGTGTAGCTTTTCGGCGATTTCATGTAGCACGCCTGCCGCCGCGGTTACCTTGTGTGCATCGCCCGGGATAGGGATCAGCAGTTTTTCAAGTTCGTGATAAAGACGCTTGATGTGCAGGTTGTTGCTTTTGGCCTCGGTGTGCAGCTCCAGTTGTTCCGCAAACAAACTGAGTCCGATGGCATCCCGCTGTTTCTTCAGCAGGTTGATCAGGGATGCTGCGGCATACAATGAAAATACCACCTTATTGATGGGTTGCCCGCTTTCATTGAATTCGTCAAACGGGAAGTACATGGACGAAGAATTGTCGATCACGATCTGACACCTCAGGTTGGTTTCTTCTTCGTACCGTTTCACAAAAAGCTTATCGGTGCGACCGAACAGTTTCCAGTCCAGGTCACGGGTGGATTCTCCTTTGTTGTAAATCCGGTGTTCGGCAAATTCAACCGAGAAGCCATGGAACGGGCTTTTATGCAGGCCGGTGACAAAACCTTCCACCACCTGGCGGGCGATGAGTTCGAGGTTGCCGAAGTGCGGCAACGACAGCAGGTCGATCTGTTCGGTTTTTGCCATGTGGCCTGAAAGGTAACAATAAATGGTGTATTGGTGCGGTGCGACCCGTTGTCTGAAAGTAAAAGGCCCCGTTATCTGGTTGGATAACGGGGCCTTTCGGATAAAGGTAGTTCGTTGTTATATCTGTGCGTCCAGCTTACCGGCCAGGATGGATTTGGGGGCGGCGCCCACCTGTTTGTCCACCAGTTCGCCATTTTTGAACACCAGCAAGGTCGGGATGTTGCGGATCCCGTATTTCATCGGCACCTCTGGATTCAGGTCCACATTCATTTTACCGATGACCGCCTTGCCGTCGTAATCCTTGGACAGTTCTTCAACGATGGGGCCCACCATCCGGCAAGGTCCGCACCACTCCGCCCAAAAATCAACCAGCACCGGCTTGTCGGAATTCAACACTACATCCTGAAAGTTCGCGTCCGTAATTTCTAAGGCCATGATCGTTTGATTTTAAGGTTTTAAATTAATTCTCGGCACCCGGTCTCTGTCAAAATCCCTGCCATTACAAAGATAGTGACAATCTGACACAAGTGTTAGTTCAGTTTGAATTCCACCACGGAGATGGATTGAAGCGATTGAATGAATTCCGGACTCAGGTTCACCGCTTTCTTTTTGGATGGCATGGCGATGCGCCAGTTCTCCTTCCGGTCGGTGATGTTGATCTGTACCTTGCAGTTACCCGGGTGTTGATCGATGATTTTGGTGAACTGTGCCACCAGTTCATCGGACAGGTCTTGCAGGGAGAGGTTGATGTGAATGGTCTTGGCCATTTTGTCTCGCACCTCTGACAGAAGTTGCATGTCATGGATGGCGAACTCGAGCGAATCACTGTTCCTGAAACGGGGTTGCACCTTGCCTTTGACAAACACGAATGTGCCGGTTTCGAGGAGGTGTTTCAGTTTCATGTAGCTTTCATTGAACAGGGTCAGGTTGATCGAGTCCGAGAAATCTTCGAGTACGATCGAGCCGAACGGTTGTCCGTTCTTGGTGGTTCGGTGCCTTGCGGAGATGATGATACCGGCCACAGTCACATCTTTGTTCTTGAGTGCATCCAGGTTTTTCAGGTCTTCCACTTTGAACTTACAGAAGCTTTCGATTTCGAGCTTGTAGTCGTCAAGTGGGTGGCCGGACAGGTAAATGCCGGTCACATCTTTTTCTTTCTGAAGCCGGTCCAGTTTGCCCCATGTGTCGCAGTCGGGTAATTCGGGTTCGGGGATCTGCAGGATGCTTTCATCATCACCGAACAGGGAGGTTTGTGCATTGGCTTTGGCCTCCTGGTAAGAGCTTCCGAACTTAACTACCTTTTCCAGGAAAATGGGCGAATCCGGGTTGTCCTGGAAGAAATACTGTGCCCGATGGGTGCCTTCAAAGCTGTCAAACGCACCGGAGAGGGCCAGACTTTCCAGGCATTTCTTGTTGGCGGCCCGGAGGTTGATCCTGCGTGACAGGTCGAAAATGTTCTGATAATGCCCGTTTCCTTCGCGTTCTTCGATCAGTGCCTGCACGGCACTTTCGCCCACACCCTTTACGGCACCGAGTCCGAAGCGGATCTCTCCTTTTGGGTTCACAGTGAATTTCATGGCGCTTTCATTCACATCCGGACCGAGCACTTTGATGCTTTGGCGTTTGCATTCATCCATGAAGAAATTGATCTTCTTGATGTCGCTCATGTTGTTCGTGAGCACGGCGGCCATGTATTCGGCCGGGTAATTGGCTTTGAGGTAAGCGGTCTGGTAGGCAACCACCGAATAGGCCGCTGAGTGCGACCGGTTGAAGCCGTAGGATGCGAACTTGGCCATCACGTCAAACACCTCTGCGGCCTTTTTCTCTTCGATGCCCTTTGCTACGGCGCCTTCCACAAACACCGCCTTTTGCTGCTCCATCACATCGTGTTTCTTCTTACCCATGGCGCGGCGCAGCAGGTCGGCAGCTCCAAGGGAGAATCCGGCCATGATCTGGGCTGCCTGCATGATCTGTTCCTGGTAGACCATGATCCCGAAGGTGTTTTGAAGGATCTCTTCCAGGAGCGGGTGGGGATATTCCACCTTTTCCTTCCCGTGTTTTCGGGAGATGTACAATGGGATAAACTCCATCGGCCCCGGGCGGTAGAGGGCATTCATGGCGATCAGGTCTTCGATGTTGCTCGGCTTCAGGTCACGCAGGTAGGTGCGCATCCCTTCCGACTCGAACTGGAATGTGCCGATGGTGTCGCCCCGCTGGTAGAGTTCGAATGTTTTGTTGTCATCAAGCGGAATAAGGTCCGGATCGATGGTAATCCCATGCCTGCCTTTGATGATCTGGATGGCATCCTTGATGATGGTCAGGGTTTTCAATCCCAGGAAATCCATCTTCAGCATGCCCGCATCTTCAATATACTTTCCGTCGAATTGGGTTACCCAAAGGTCACTGTCTTTGGATGTGCAAACGGGGATGTACTTGGTGATGTCATCCGGTGCGATGATGATGCCTGCTGCATGGATGCCGCTGTTGCGGATAGAACCTTCCAGTTGCTCGGCGAGGCGTAGCACGTTCCCTTCCATGTCGGGTTTCTTCCGGGCGGCATCGAGTTCGGATACTTCTGCGAACGCTTTTTTCAGGCTGATGCCGGGCGTTTCAGGTACCAGCTTGGCCAGGCGATCGCTGTCGGGCAGCGGGTAATCCATCACCCGTGCCACATCGCGAATGGAAGATTTGGCGGCCATGGTACCGAAGGTGATGATTTGCGCGACCTGGTTTTTTCCGTATTTGTCCACCACATAATCGATCACTTTTTCCCGGCCTTCATCGTCGAAGTCGATATCGATATCGGGCATGCTCACACGCTCGGGATTCAGGAATCGTTCGAAAAGCAGGTTGTATTTGATGGGATCGATGTTGGTGATGCCGACGCAGAAGGCCACGGCCGATCCGGCTGCAGATCCGCGTCCGGGGCCCACCGCTACGCCGAGGTCACGACCTGCGGCAATGAAATCCTGCACGATGAGGAAGTAGCCGGCGAATCCCATGGTTTTGATCACAGACAGTTCATAGTTCAGACGTTCCTCCACTTCGGCCGTGATCTCCTTGTAATGCTTTTTTGCTCCTTCGAAGGTGAGGTGTTTCAGGTAGTCATCTTCTGTAAGGAAGCCCTGTGGCAGGGTGAAGTTGGGAAGCAGGATGTCGCGTTTCAGTTGCGGCGGGGTGATCTTATCAATAATCTCGTTGGTGTTGTCAAGTGCTTCGGGAATATCGCTGAAGATCTTGTTCATTTCCGCCTGGGTCTTGAAAAAGAACTCGTTGTTGGGAAAACCGAAGCGAAAGCCTTTGCCATCTCCAACGGGGGTGTTTTTGAGATCCCCCGTGTTTACACACAGGAGGATGTCATGGGCTTCGGCGTCTTGCTGATCGGTGTAATGTGAATCATTGGTGGCGATCACCTTGATGTCATATTTCCTGGCCATCCGCAGCAGCGCCTGGTTCACATCTTCCTGGCTGACGCCGGTGTTATCGATATTCTTGAGGTTGTGGCGTTGCAGTTCGATGTAATAATCGTCGCCGAACTGATCCAACCACCACTGCAGTTTCTTTTCGGCTTCTTCCTCGCCTTTATAAATAATGGTTTGGGGAATTTCGGCTCCGATGCAGCAGGAAGTGGCGATCAGTCCTTCTTTATATTGGGATAGAATTTCCTTGTCGATCCGGGGCCATTTGCTGTACAGCCCGTCGATGTATCCCAGCGAGCAAAGTTTGGCCAGGTTGCGGTAGCCGGCTTCATCTTTGGCCAGGAGGAGTTGGTGGTTTCGGGCGTCTTTGTTTTCTTTGGTGAAGCTTTTGCGAAATCGGTCTTCGACGAGGTAGAATTCACATCCTACGACGGGTTTGAGGCCCTGCTTGCCTGCCTCTGCCACAAACTTGAAGGCGCCGAACATGTTGCCATGATCGGTGAGCGCCACGGCGGGCATGCCGTCGGCCTTGGCTTTTTCCATCAGTTTAACGATGTCGGAAGCACCGTCGAGCAATGAAAACTGGGTATGAACGTGCAGATGGGAAAAGGTTGGCATGGCTGGAAAATTGGACGTAATCGGACCTGATTGCTTCCTTGCAAAAATAGGAAACAGGGGGGCGGGGATGAAGGCTTGTTGAAAAGTAATGAAAAACAGCGCCTGCAAGGGTCGGGTCGCTCCAAAATACCTTGCAAGGGAAAAGTTCCTGAAAGTCTTGCTTGTTAATGTTTATTGTTGCATCTTTGCACCCCATTTTATGGGGAACTAAAAGAAACCTGAATCGATCGTATGTCAGTAAAAATCAGACTTCAGCGTCACGGAAGGAAGAAAAAAGCCTTCTATCATATTGTAGTAGCAGACAGCCGTTCGCCACGTGATGGCCGGTTTATTGAAAAGTTGGGAACGTATGATCCTTACCACCAGGAAGCAAAAGTGTCGATCAACTTCGACAGTGCCCTGGGATGGATCCAGAAAGGTGCGGAGCCCAGTGATACCTGCCGTGTGCTTCTTTCTGCAGAGGGTGTGATGTACAAGAATCACCTGCTGAGGGGTGTGGCCAAAGGTGCCCTTACCGAAGCGGACGCTGAGAAGAAATTCAACGATTGGGCAACAGGTAAAGACAAGCGTGTATCTGATCGTGCACAGCGTAAAACCGACAAGCGCGATCAGCAGATCAAAGCCAAAGCAGACGCCAAGGCAAAAGCTGAAGCAGAAGCTGCAAAGGAAGCTGAAGCTGCCGCTGCTCCTGCTCCTGCCGAAGAAGCTGCTCCTGCAGAAGGTGCACCTGCTGCCGAAGGAGAAGCTCCCGCAGAATCCTAATCACCGGTTATGAACGTTAGCGCCTGTTACCTGCTGGGCTACGTTCGAAAAACGCACGGTGCGCAGGGCGAACTCACCCTGAAGCTTGATGCGGATCATCCGGAAATCATACTGAAAGAGGAATCACTGTTCATTCTAAAGGATGGCAGTTTGATTCCTTTTTTTATTGAAGATGCCCGTTTGAGAAGCGCGAATGAAGCGATTGTCAAACTGGATGAAGTAGATGATATTGAAATGGCCGATGCGTTGGTCGGGTCGGAAGTTTTTCTGCCGTTGACAGCGCTTCCCCCGAAAACGGGAAACGGGTTTTACTTTCATGAAATCGTGGGATTTCACCTGTATTTACCGGATGGCACGCTTGTGGGTACTGTCACCGAGGTGCTGGATTACCCCGGTCAGCCCAAACTCCGGATAGATCGGGATGGAACCGAGATCCTTGTTCCGCTGCACCACGACCTGGTGGTTGCACTGAACCGCGAAAGCAGGGTGTTGGTGATGAACCTTCCCGAAGGTTTGCTGGAAGTGTACCTCGGCGGCGATTAATATTCTGTCTCGGTGAACCGGATGCCGAATGATTCAAGTTCTTTCAGTACCGGAACATAGATGTCTTCCGTAGTCGGAATCAGCACACCTCTTTCTTTGACTTTTCCCTGGAGGATAAGTTTGGCGCAGATGCCCAATGGCAACCCGACGGTTTTGGACATAGCTGTATGGATGTTGTCATCACCTTTCACCACCAGGCTGGATGCCAGATACACCTGCTGGCCTTTTTGTTCAAACTCAAACTGGTGTTGCATCACAATCATGTCAATGTCACCTTTGTGCAGGGCCCACTTCTCTTCCAGCAGCGCCTGCAGGTGGCCGGCGGCGGAGGTGTTCTTTCCTTTCAGGGGAATGTGATCGAACAGGCCAAGCCATTCCAGTTTTTCTGTGAGTCCCGGATCTCCCGTAGGATTCAGAAAAGTCATCGCCCGTTCGTGGATGCCTTCATTTTCTGTTGCTGCCGGTAGGTATGCGTCCAGCAAGGAAGTGTAGGTGTGCTTGTCGGCATCTGCGATGATGCAGCTGTCGTCTGTCCATCCCAGTTTTACGAATGCATTCCATCCCTGGCAGAACCCCGGTACCCGCAGCGTGCCGCGGATGATGGTGGGGATGTGGGTGAGCCCGTATGCTTCCCTGTATGAGAGTGAATCCCGGTTGGCGTACCCCTCGAAGAAACCGTGCCCTTCCACTTCCGTCATGGTGGTTTCAGCAAACAGGCGGTTATAGGGAATGTATTTGTAGTGTCCGTTTTCGATGTACTTGGCGGTTCCCTGCCCTGCCATTACCACATTGCGTGGGTTCCAGGTGAACTTGTATCCCCAGGGACTGTCCACGGATTCGGGGTCTACCAGTCCGCCACAGTAACTCCGGAAAGCCGTAATATTCGCGCCTTCATCCCTGAGGCGGTCCAGTACCTGCATGGCAGACATGTGATCGATGCCCGGGTCCAGGCCCGCTTCATTGAGGAAGATAAGGTCTTTGCCGGCAACCTGTTTGTGTTTGGCCTTCATTGCATCGGAGGTGTAAGAAGCGGTCACCAGGTTCCTGCCCATTTCAAGGCAAGTATCCGCAGCCAGTTCGTGCAGGTGGGGAGGAAGAAGGGAGATCACGATGTCTGCTTGCTGAATTTCTTTTGATCTGGATGCAGCGTCGGTGATATCGATGCCCGTGGCATGTGTACGGTGTGCTCCTTCTGTTTTCTGTGCTGCCAGTGATTCCGACATGTCGGCGACCGTGATTTCGGCATCCAGTTCCCCGGAGGCTTGGGCCATATAGCGGATAAGTGTGGAGGCGGATTTGCCCGCACCCAGTATCAGGATGTTTTTCATGATTCGGTTCGGTTTTGGAACGGCACTGGGAGAATTCAGCCGCTAAGCTACCTAAAAAGAATGGTTCAAAGGTTATGGTCACGCTAACCGGAGAACTTGTTTACCTTTGACCTGCCATGCAAAGAAGAACCATATTATGGGCTGCAATCTCAGGAATGGTGGCCGTTATACTGGGTGCGATGGGGGCGCACAAGCTATTGCCTTTAATGGAGGCAGACAAGGCCCATGCCTTTACCACCGGTTCGCTGTACCACCTCGTGCACAGTGTTGTGTTATTGGTTCTCGCTGCCCTCATGACATTGAAGAACAACCGCACCATGCAATGGGCTGTGCGGTTGTTTCAGGCAGGCATGCTGTTGTTCAGTGGTTCCCTTTACCTGATCTCCATCCTATCAATTTTTAACATACACGTTTTCTGGTTGGGGCCTCTAACACCTCTCGGTGGGGTATGCCTGATTGCCGGATGGCTGGTTTTGTTCCTGGCTTTTTTGCCCGGCGAAAGCAAATCCGGCTAAGATCGTACATTTTGTTGCAAAGCCTGTATTTACTGGTGTATCAAGCTGATCGATTAAAAGAATTGATACATACAGCATTAGCGTAGGTTGTGAAGAAAATGTGAACGGAAAATGACTCTCAAAGGCCTGTCAATCCGTAATTTTCGTATAATTTTGTACTTTCTTTAACCAACCTGAGAGTCATGAACGAATTTGGAATTAAGAATCCCAAGGCGTCCGTCAGGGATTTGGGCCTGACCAATGTGGCGGCCGCCTATTGGAATTTACCTCCGGCGGAGCTGGTGGAGGAGACCATCATTCGGGGGGAAGGTGTGCTGGCGGATACCGGTGCGCTTGTCATCGATACTGGTGAGTTTACCGGCAGAAGTCCCAAAGACCGCTACATTGTAGAGGACGACATCACCCGCGAATCTGTGTGGTGGGGAGACATCAACCAACCTTATTCATCCGAAGCATTTGATGTGCTGTACGACAAAGTACTTGCTTACCTGACGGGTAAAGAAGTATATGTTCGTGATGCATATGCATGTGCGGATGAAGCTTACAGGATGAACATCCGGGTATTGACGGAGTTCCCCTGGCAAAATCTTTTTGCGTCCAACCTGTTCCTGCGGCCCGACCGTGAGGAGATCCTGGCATTTGATCCTGAGTGGACCGTGGTAGCGGCCCCGGGTTATTTTGCAGACCCCGCAAAGGACGGCACACGCAATCATAACTTCGCCATTCTGAATTTTACCCGCAAAGTGATTCTGATTGGAGGTACGGCTTATACCGGAGAAATCAAGAAAGGTATTTTCTCCGTGCTGAATTTCATTCTTCCTTACCAGAAAAAAGTGTTGTCCATGCACTGCTCGGCCAACATCGGTGAAAAGGGAGACACTGCAGTTTTCTTCGGACTTTCGGGCACGGGTAAAACCACCCTGTCTGCTGATCCGGTGCGCAACCTGATTGGTGATGATGAGCATGGTTGGGGCGATAAAGGGGTCTTTAATTTCGAAGGCGGTTGTTACGCCAAGTGTATCGATCTGACGGAAGAGAAAGAACCCCAGATCTACCGCGCGATCAAATTCGGCACCTTGTTGGAGAATGTGGAATTCTATCCTGAAACCACCACGGTAGATTATACCAATGTGACAAAGACCCAAAACACCCGTGCCGCCTATCCCATTGATTTTATCGATAACATTGCAGAGCCTTCCGTAGGAGGCATTCCCAAGAACATCTTTTTCCTCACCGCCGATGCATTCGGTGTACTTCCTCCGGTTTCCAAACTAGATCCGGGGCAGGCGATGTATCATTTCATTTCCGGTTATACAGCGAAAGTAGCGGGAACCGAAGTGGGTGTGACCGAGCCTCAGGCTACATTCTCCGCTTGTTTCGGAGCTCCTTTTCTGCCCCTTCATCCCACCTATTATGCCGACATGTTGGGTGAAAAGATGAAAGCGCATGGTGTTCAGGTGTGGCTGATTAATACCGGTTGGACAGGTGGCAATTATGGTGTGGGCGAACGCATCCGCCTTAAATATACCCGTGCCATGATCAATGCGGCGCTGGAAGGTAAACTGGATGCAGTGACATACAAAGCCCATCCGGTATTCGGTCTACAGGTTCCGCAGGAATGCCCCGATGTTCCGGACGAACTGCTGAACCCGCGTGACACGTGGAAAGATCAGTCAGCATATGATAAAATGGCACAGGAGCTTGCTTTGAAGTTCAATAAGAACTTCGAAAAGTATGCCGCCAATGCCAAGCCGGAGATCCTGGCTGCGGCGCCGAAGGCGGATGTGAAAGTGCCCATTACCAGCTGATGCGTGCGAATTGGCTAATTTTAACATATGTGTTCATGCCGGCGAAAGCCAAAATTCATACTTTTGAATCATTGGAAGTAACATAAAACCTCTCAAAAATGAATAACGATCAAATTAAAATCGCACTTCTGGGGGTGATCGCCGCTGCGGTGAGTGTGCAGGTCATCATGCAAATGAACGGTGGTGCCAGTACGGCATCTACCGGCATGAATCCTTCAGCGGTCACTGCGACAACCGCTGCACCCAATCCGTTGCAGATGGATATGAACAACCCGCAGAACGCCATGGCAACTCCGCCGGTACCGGCTGGTCCTTCAACCACCATCAAGTTTGAAGAAGATGCATTCGACTTTGGCAATGTGAAACAACACAGTACCAATGAGCATATCTTCAAATTCAAGAATACGGGTTCGGAGCCTTTGGTGATCAGCAATGCGGTTGGATCTTGCGGATGTACGGTGCCATTGTTCACCAAAGATCCCATTGCACCCGGTGCTACCGGCGAGATCAAGGTGGAGTACAAACCCGGAACGCAGAAGGGAAATCAAACCAAAACCGTTACGGTTACGGCCAATACCGATCCCCCTCAAACCCGTGTGAACATCACTGCATTCGTTCAGGAGGTTCCCGGTGGAGACGCCGAAGCCCATCAGTAGGAAATTTTACGTGAAATATTCAAAGGGTTGTCTGTATTCAGGCAACCCTTTCTTTTTACATCGTACCAGCTTTCCAGATCAGGTAAGCAACAAATGCAAACCTGCCGAAGCGGCTCAGGGAATAGAGCAGGTATCTCAACCAGCCGAAGTTGAAGGCGCCGGAAATGAGGCTCACCGTGGCAAAGGGCACGGGTGTGATCGCGGAAATGATGATCAGTAATCCACCCCAGCGTTCATAGTAATGCACATATTTCCGTGCTTTTTTTGTTCGCAATCGCAGTCTGACATATCGAAGATTACGGATCCACCTGCCCATGCCATATGCAATCATTCCTGAGGCATAGGAGGTGAGCGCCAATGCAACTACGGTTTGCCAATAGGGCATACCCTCATAGGCCAGTCCCCACCCCATAAAGAGTTCCGGTGGAAAAATTCCTACAATGGTTTCGGAGAGGAAAAATATGGAATAGATGAGTAATGGGTTGGCTGTTTTTTCCTTGATCACCGCAAGGTATTCCGCCGGCATCCACTTGTTCCATGCGATGATGGCCACCACCACCAGCGCCATCCATAATGCCGTTCTGCCCAAATTGTTGTAAAGGAAACGTCTGAACTCCGAGTGTACCTTCATCCTTGCAATGTTACAGAAGTTAATCTTTTTAAACGTGCTGAGGTCCTGCCAAATCTTGTTAATTTCGCTTAAGATGATCAATCATCCCGTTACTTCAGACATTTGTCCAGTTAAGATGTTAAACGCAAATTTTATGCAATCAGGTTCAAGAGAGAGCAAGCACGTGATTCGTTCCTTGGCGGTCCTGCTTTTCGCTATCTGTGTTCAGGCTGTGCAGGGACAGGGATTGGTGTTTCCCGAACGGGTTCATGATTTTGGTGACGTCCGTTCGGAGAACAGCGAAGCCGTGAACATGTTTCTTATGATCAATCAAACCGGGGGGAAGGTTGTCATTCGTTCGGTGGAGGCGTCCTGCGGATGCACGGTACCGAAATGGACAAAAGACACTTTGGTTCAGGGAGACACCGCATTCATAGAAGTCAGGTTCAACCCCAAGGATCAAATAGGCAGGTTCCAGAAATCCCTGACGGTTTATACATCCGACGATGAGGTCAACGGACTGGAAATTCGTGGAATCGTGCTTCCGCCAAGAAAGGAAAAGAAACCGCAGAACCCCGGCGAGCCCTACATCCCGCTTTTTGAAAAGTACTATGTGTATGACGACAAAGGTGTGGAGGATCTTGACTTTGGGTTCAAAGAGTTCATGGATGACCTGATCAACGTGATACAAACTGTGGGCACCGCTGAGATTCAGATCGAATCCAGCGCATCTCATGTGCCCACCGATGCGTTTCCATCCAATCAGGCACTGGCCGAGAGTCGTGCGGCGGGTTTGAAGGAGCGGATCGAGTTAAAACTGAAAGCAACCGGCATTTCATTATCTAAAGTGAAATTCAGGGAACCTCAGATTGCCGTGCAGGGGCCTGAGTACAAAAACGATTTCGAGACGAATAAGAAGGTGTACGAAAAGTATCAGTACGTGAAGGCGGAGGTGTTCATACCCTGACTCCGAGGACCAGGATGTCATCCACCTGTTCCGCTTCTCCCCGCCATTCATCAAGGTTGTCTTCCAGCACCGCCCGTTGCTCTTCCATGGGTAACTGGTGTATATCCAGCAACAGGTTCTTGAATCTGCTCGACATGAACTTTTTGTTTTTGTCACCACCGAACTGATCCATGTATCCATCCGAAAAGAGATAGAAGGTATCATTCTCCTGCAGGAAGAGGCGATGATTGGTAAATGGAAGCGATTGTTTGCCCAGGAAAATACCAATCGGGAATTTATCACCTTTGATTTCACGCAGGATCCCATCGCGAATCAGGTACAACGGATTGTAAGCCCCGGCATATTGTAACTCCCTGGTTTTGGTGTTGAGCAGGCAAAGTGTGATATCCATACCATCTTTGGCGCTTTCTTCAAGGGTGGTTTTCTTCAGCGTATTGGTTACTTCGGCGTTCAGTTCATTCAGGATGGCGGCTGCTTCGAAATGTTCGGGTAGCTGGCTAACTACCATGTTCAGCTTGCTGTGTCCCATGATACTCATGAATGCACCGGGTACACCGTGCCCTGTACAATCCACCGCGGCCAGCAATACGGTATCGCCTTTTTGTTCAATCCAGTAGAAGTCACCAGATACAATGTCTTTCGGGCGGTAAAAAACAAAGGCGTCCGGGAGGAGGTTCTTGACCACATTATCGGGGGGGAGGATGGATTCCTGGATCCTCCTTGCATATTTGATGCTGTCGCGGATCTCGTTGTAGGCATATTCCAGTTCGTTTTTCTGGCGGGTAATGGTTTCTGTTCGCTCCCTTACCTTTTCTTCCAATGCGGCTTGGTCGCGTTTAAAGTTGCGGATACGCCACTTCACGATGCCATAGATGAGGAGGATGGCTGCAACGGAGCACAGCATATAGAAATACCATGTTTGCCAGAACGGAGGCAGGATGGTGATTTCCATTTTTACCGGTTCTTCGGTCCAGTACTTGTCTTCATTGCGGGCCATCACCATGAAGGTATAATGCCCGGGTCCGAGGTTGGGGTATACGGCTTCGGTTTTTGAAACGTAGGGCGACCAATCGCGGTCCAGTCCCTCCATCTTATATTGGTAAACAATCTTTTCCGGCACTTTCAGGCTGATGCCGCTGAACTCGATTATAAGGTGGTTCTGATCGTGCGGCAGAGTGATGGAGTAAGGAACGTTGTAAGGGTATTGCAGGCTGTCTGCGTAGATGGAGAGGTCCAATTCTTTGAAGAAAAGCCGGATGTTGGTGATGTGGGTTTTGGGAGGGATCTGGTTGACAATGTCTCCATCCGGGTTGTAGCTTACCAGCACGGATGAACCGAACCACAGTTTGCCGTTGTTGTCACAAAAGGCAGCTCCGGTGTTGCATTCAATGCCGATGAAGCCATCCAGTTTTTGGTAATGGCGAATCTTGCGGATGTTGCCATAGTCGTTGAATGAAATCTTATTGAGGCCATTGTTTGTTCCTGCCCAGAGGTTGCCTTCCTTGTCGAACACCAGTGACATAACGGCATTGTGACTCAATCCGCTTGTTGTATTGATGTGGGTGAAGCCAATGCCATCGAACCTACCTATGCCGTTGTCCTGGGTGGCGATCCATAGCTGGTTCCTGGGGCCTGGGATGAGGTGCATGATGTAGTCGCTGCACAATCCATCGCGCGTGGTGTAGGATGTCCATTCATGGTCGGTAATACGGATAAGCCCTTGACCGTCTGTTCCGAACCAGATGCCACCGTCCTGGTCTTCGGTGATGCAGTTGACATTGTGTTCGAGGCCATCTTCTTCACCGAAGATTTGGAAGGTTTTGCCATTGAAGCATGCGGCTTGTCCATTGTCCAATCCGCTCCATACACGGTCTTTTGAGTCTACGAAAACCACGAAGACGGCATCCCCGGGCAGGCCGTCTTTTTTGGTATAGTTCCTGAATTTCTTTCCGTCGAAGCACACCAGTCCATTGCTCGTTGCGATCCACAGGTTACCGCGACTATCCTTGTCTATGGACCATGCATTTTCGGAGGGGAAACCGTTTTCCTTGTTGTAATAACTAAAGCGTTTGCCGTCGTAGACAGAAATTCCTTGTCCGTATGTGCCGAACCACATTCTGCCCTGGTTGTCTTGTTCGATGCCGAAAACGATTTTGCTTGAAAGGCCTGACTCATTGTCGAAATAGGTAAAAGCGAAGTTGGGGTACTTGATGATTCCCGCGCCATTGGTGCCCAGCCAGAATGTGCCCTGGCTGTCCCAAAGCGCACATTGTGAGGGATGATCTATGAATGACTTGTCGGGGGCATATAGCGTGAACTTACCGTTGTGATATGCCGCTGCTCCCAGGCGTTTGTATGTGAAAACAATGTTGCCGTTTATGTCAGTGAGCATCACATCCGGATGCCGGAAAGGCAAGCCATCTTCTTCCGAAAACACCCTGAAGTCATTTCCATCGTATCGCACCACGTGATCGCGTGTCAATATCCAAATGAGTCCGTCATGGTCCGCAGTAAGATCGGTGACGTTGGCTACAAGCGGGTTCGATTGAAGATCAGTGCGGATGCGCACATCATTCATGTTGTCACCGTACTGGATCACGCGCAGTCCGTGCCGGGTTTCAATCCAGTAGTTGCCTTTATAATCCTGCGCGATGTTGCGGATGGTATCCTGGAATACTTTTCCATCGATGAGGAGGGGGCGGCAAAATTTATGGTTGTAGATGCTGGCGCCAGGTGCGTCGAGGGAGTAAAAGATCAGCTGGCCTTTGTTGTCCTTGAAGATGCGGTCGATGTCTTCGAAGTGGAGGCCTTCGTCAGCTGTAAGCATCTTTTCAACCCCTTTTTCCGCCGACAGCATACACACGCCTTTTTCGGTGGCCACCCAGATATGACCGGTGCTATCCGTCGTCATATCGGAGATGGCGTTTGAGGGCAACCCGCTGTCTATGTTCAGGGTGGTAAATTCACGGCCGTCAAAGTAACTGATGCCTGCTTCGTGTTCCGACATGAACCATACGTTGCGGTCGGCGTCTTCCAGCATTTTGATGATGGAATTGTTTTGCAGGCCTTCCTTGTCGGTGAACACCTGGAAGTGAAGTCCGTCAAAACGGTTTACGCCTCCTCCGTTGGTGGCAACCCAAAGATAGCCCTGACTGTCTTCCAGCATGCACTGCACCTGGGATTGCGAGAGTCCCTCTTCGTTGGAGTAGCGTTGGAAATGATACTTTTGTGCATGGGCAATGAGGTTGCCTGCAATGAATATCGCGCACAAAATGAATTTCCTGATCACTGCTTGAAGACTATAATAATGCCCGTTTGCCGTTTACAACGATAAGTTGCCACCTTGTACGAAAAAATACCGGTAGGGTTATTCGGACCGGAATTCAGAAAAACTTCTTTATTTTTGGCCATTTAGGGCTGTTAGCTCAGTTGGTTCAGAGCATTACCTTGACAGGGTAGGGGTCACTGGTTCGAATCCAGTACAGCCCACAAACAAAAAGCCCCACGCGTTAGCGTGGGGCTTTTTCGTGACGGCCGCGAACGCAAATCCCATTTGCGCGAGCAGCCGTCACGAAAAAGGCCACCGTTTGAGGTGGCATTTTTGTTTGGGTACAAGGGCGCCGGGAGCTGGATCACGGAGTAATCCAAAGGCGAGCAGCCGTCACGAAAAAGGCCACCGGATGAGGTGGCATTTTTGTTTGGGTACAAGGGCGCCGGGAGCTGGATCACGGAGTAATCCAAAGGCGAGCAGCCGTCACGAAAAAGGCCACCGTTTGAGGTGGCATTTTTGTTTGGGTACGAGGGCACAGGGTCTTGGATCACGAAGTAGTCCATCTCATGTATAAACATTTCCACAACTTCCGTGACCTCTGTCGTTGCGGTTATCCAACGAAATACTTACCATTGTATATAGCAAGCGCATCCCCAGGCTTGAGGTAAACGAGTTGTATCCCTAAAAACCCGAATCATGAAGAAGATTGTATTGGCAGTGATGGCAGGACTTATGCTCACCGCTGTGGGCTGTGGCAAAAAAGGATGCATTGATCCCAATGCGGTTAATTATGATGAAGATGCCACCAAGGATGATGGTACCTGTGTGTATCCCGAGGAGGAGGATCACATCCACATCACCCTCAAATTCGTGCACACGGTGGATGGAACACCGCTTGAATTCGATACGCTGAAGTATACCAACGCGGCAGGTAACCAGTACAAGGTGAGCCGGCTGAACTACTTTGTTTCCAAGGTGATGTTCAGCGGAGCGGCAGCAGATGTGCTTGCGGATACCATGCATTATGTGGATGGGCAGGATTCCACTACGATGCTCTGGCATGTGGATGCCCACATGGAGAAGGGGAGCTATACCGGCATATCCTTCATCTTCGGCATGGATTCGCTCATGAACCATTCCACCGTATTCAACAACCTGCCTGAATCCAACATGGCTTGGCCCGATCCGATGGGCAACAACAATGGCAACATGACCGATGACGGTTCCCACTACATGAAGATAGAGGGTAAATTTCTTGACTCGGCCAGTGTGCTGAGCAACTTCAATACGCACACAGGTCCCTCTATGGGCAAGCAGTATTTCGTGCAGGTGTCGTTGCCTTCGTCTTCGTTCACGGCGGGCGACAAGGACCTGACCATCGAAATCAAAATGGATATCAACAAGTGGTATACCAGTCCGAACGACTTTGATTTTAATACCTACGGCGATGCCATCATGATGAACATGGCCGCCCAGATGGCATTGAAGCAAAACGGAGCGGATGTATTCTCCATTGGTTCCATTACCGAAACACCTTGATATGAAGCGTTGGGTTACACTGGCATCGTTGGTGCTTGTGGCCTTTCTCTCCCGAAGCTGCAAGAAGGAAAGTCCGCCTGAGGAGACAGACAATGACATCACTGTGGTCTCCACCCCGGAAGTGGGTACACCCTACGAACTGAAGGTGCCACCCGGCTTTCCCACACTTGAGATCCCTGCAGACAACCCGATGACGCTTGAAGGTGTGGCGTTGGGGCGGAAGCTCTTTTATGACCCCATCCTCTCCGGTGACAGTACGCAATCGTGTTCAAGTTGTCATTCACAGAAGTTTGCATTTTCTGATAATGGGAAGCAATTCAGCGAGGGAATAGATGGAAAAAAGGGGGCCCGCAACGCCCCAGCCATCATCAATGCGGCATGGCTGCCTTCTTTGTTCTGGGACGGGCGTGCGGAGACGGTGGAAGACCAGGCGCTGCAGCCGGTGCCCAATCCCATCGAGATGCACCTGGATTGGCTGGATGCCGAGAAGAAACTGAATGCATCATCCGATTACAAAAATCTTTTCCAGCAGGCCTTCGGTACCCGCGTTATCACATCTGACCTGGTGGTGAAGGCCATTGCTCAGTTCGAACGCACGATCATTTCGGCCAACTCCAAATTCGATAAAGTATATGAGAACAAGGAGTTTTTTTCGGATGAGGAATTGGAGGGCTATACCATCTTCTTTACGGAAAAAGGAGATTGTTTCCATTGCCATGGAGGCCGTCAGCTGACCGACCAGCAGTTTCATAACAACGGCCTTGACAGCGTGTTTACTGATCGCGGATTGATGGAAGTGACGGGGAATGCCACCGACCTGGGCAGGTTCAAGACACCCACCCTGCGCAACATCGCGTACACCGCACCTTATATGCATGACGGTCGTTTTGCCACACTGGAAGAGGTGGTGGATTTTTACAGCGAACACGTGGTACCTTCTGCCACCATCGACCCGTTGATGAAAAAAGTGAACCAGGGTGGCCTGCATCTGACCGCCCTGGAAAAGGAATACCTGATCGCATTTTTGAATTCCTTTTCAGACCCGTATTTCCTGATCAATTCGGCATACGGCCCTCCCTGATTGGGAATGGATTTCAACACTAATTTGTTGGCAATAAAATCATTATGATCGTGGCATTTGTTTTGTATTCTTAGACAAAAAAGAGTTATTTTGTCCAACCTTTGAAAACCCACGATTATGAAGCATCATGCAAAATATCTGGCCGCAGTGGCCGCCCTCTTTTTCGGAACTGTTGGCGCTAGCATGGCCGATGGCTTCGAAGGGACAATTGAGTTTGTGAAAATGACGCAGACAGACACATCCAACTATGTGTACTACGTGAAAGGCGACCACATTCGGATCGAAAACACAGTACGGGGTGAAGTAAAAGGTGTGATGTTGGTGGATCTGGGTGAGAAGTCATTGCTGGCCCTCAGCCCGGAAAGAAAGCTTTACATGGATGTGAACAATTCGCCCCTCAATCCGGGTGATAAGAACAACTATGAAGTGATGAAGACCGGTAACAAAAAGACCATCCAGGGTTTTGAGTGTGAGCAGGTGCGTGTACGTAACAAGTCACAGAATACAGAAGTGACTTACTGGTTGGCATCCGGTGGTTTCCAGTTTTTTCCCAGTTTGATCAATACGGTGAACCGTAAAGAAAATACCTCCATATACTATTTGGTGATAGATGGGTTTGAAGACGCTTTCCCATTCCTCACAGTTGAGAATTCGCTGTTGAGGGAAGAAAGAACACGTATGGAGGTGACAAAAATCACCAAGAAGTCTATTGATGACAAGCTTTTCAATGTGCCTGACGGTTACGTCAAGTTCGAGAAGTAGTTGTTAAAGGTTTTTGGTGGACATATGCTAGCCCCGGTTGGAAACAACCGGGGTTTTTTTTTGGAGGTTGAAAAAGTATTTGGTAGATTCGACGGAAAATCTGTCATTCCCATGATGAAAAAGTCGTCAATTGAAAGCGGGCATCCCATTTATTTAGGTACCAACCTCCAGTTGCTCCGGCAACGCCGTGGTCTATCTCAAGAAGAGATGGCTACAACGCTCGGCATCAAGCGTGCTTCTTTGAGCGGGTATGAGCTGGGGCATACGCAGCCTAACCTGGATGTGTTGGCTACCCTGGCAGATTTTTTTTCGATGCCCCTTGACCCATTGATCCGTTTGGATCTTTCGGCGATCCCCGGGTCTCAGCTCGAGGCGTTTGAAAAGGGTCTTTCGTTTGACGCAGACGGCAAACGTCTGCGGGTGTTGCTGACCACTGTGGATCCTTCCGGAGATGAAAACATCGAGTTGGTTCCCCAGGAAGCCAGTGCCGGTTACACCCGCGGCTATGCCGATCCGGACTACATCAAGGTGTTGCCTACTTTTCGGTTGCCGTTTCTGCCAAGGGAGAAAAAGTACCGGACCTTTCCCATCAAGGGCGATTCCATGCCGCCTGTGCAGGAAGGTTCATGGGTAACCGGATCGTATGTGCAGAACTGGCACCAGATCAAAGACGGAGAGCCTTGTATCCTGGTCACACGCGATGAGGGCATTGTGTTCAAGCTGGTTGCCAACCGCCTTTCCGAAGACGGCACCTTTCTGCTTTCATCCACCAACCCGGCGTATGAACCGTATCGCATCAAGGCCACGGAGGTGGTCGAGGTGTGGCGCTTCGTGAACTACATCAGCCCTGAATTGCCGGAAGCGAACCTGTCAAGAGACCAGCTGGCACAGGCGGTGATGGATCTTCAGCGGGAAGTGGCTGAGATCCGAAGCCGGGTTTAGAGCCTGTCTATTCTTTCCTTTGTTATTTTTGCCTCATGGCGGATGTGCAGTCCAATATCTGGAAGCTATACGTATTGAAAATCTCGCGCTGGTTCATGATGTTCATGCCGGTGTTCATGTTGTTTTACAACGACCTCGGACTTGAACTGCGTCAGATTACCTTGTTACAATCCACCTATTACTTAACCATCGCGGTATTTGAAATTCCCTCCGGGTATTTGTCGGATGTATATGGCAGAAGGAATACGCTGCTGCTCGGAACCATCGCCACTGCCATCGGTTTCGGCATGTATGCCTTTGAGTCGTCATTTACTTGGTTCATGGTGGCGGAAATTCTGCTTGGCGTCGGCATGAGCTTCGTCTCGGGTACGGATTCCGCATTGTTATTTGAAACATTGAAAGCCGGGGGAAAAGAGTCGCAATACATTCACCATGAAGGCAGGGTGGTGGCCATCGGAAATTTTGCGGAAGGCATGGCTGGTATCCTGGGAGGTTTATTGGCTGGTTGGAGCCTCCGTTATCCATATATCGGTCAGTGTGTGATTTCGTTGCTGGCGGTACCGGTGGCCGCAAGTCTGAAAGAAATACCGAGCCACATCAATCGCAAGTCGCAACCGGTCGGTGCCATACTCAAATACCTTCGCTATGAAGCCAAAGACCTGACCGGCATGATCTTGTTCTCTTCGGTACTGGGAGCCGCTACTTTGCTGATGGCAAAGATTTTTCTTCAGCCCACATTCCGTGAGCTGAACATGCCTGTATTCTGGTTCGGTGTGGCATGGACCGCACTTCAGTTTCTGGTAGGGATCTCGGCCTATTTTTCTTCAAGGGCTGATCGCCGGTTCGGGCGACGGAACATGGTATGGACCATGTGGCTGCTGATCGCTGCGGGGTTCTGGCTGGTAGCGGCGGTACCCGGGTATGCTGTGCTTTGTGTGCTTGCTTTGTTTTACCTGGTGCGCGGATTGGCAACACCCTTGTTGCGAAGCTACATCAACCTGCTTACGCCTGATCACATGCGGGCCACCATTCTGTCAATCCGTAGTTTCGTCATCCGGTGCATGGCGGCGGTTGTTTCCCCTTTGCTCGGATGGATGGCCGATGTGTATACCCTCAGGTATGCACTTATCCTGGCAGGCATCATGTTCCTGCTGATGGGAGGTATTACCCTGTTGATGTTGATTCGCCTTCGCGCCTTTGACCGTCTGACTTCCTGACTATCCGTTCATGGAAACCAGGAACTCTTCGTTGGTCTTGGTGTGACGCATTCTGTCGAGCAGGAACTCCATTGCTTCCACGGAATTCATATCGGCAAGGTGGTTACGCAGTACCCAGATACGTGGCAAAGCTTCTTTCTCAAGCAGCAAATCTTCGCGACGTGTGCTGGAAGTAACGATGTCAATAGCCGGGTAGATCCGCTTGTTGGAAATCTTGCGGTCGAGTTGAAGTTCCATGTTACCCGTGCCTTTGAATTCTTCGAAGATCACATCATCCATCTTGGATCCTGTTTCTGTAAGGGCCGTAGCCAGGATGGTGAGTGAACCGCCGTTCTCAATCTTACGGGCTGCACCGAAGAAACGCTTGGGTTTGTGGAGTGCGTTGGCGTCCACACCACCGGACAGGACCTTGCCAGAGGCCGGGGATACGGTGTTGTATGCACGTGCCAGGCGTGTGATCGAGTCGAGCAGGATCACCACATCGTGTCCGCATTCCACCATGCGTTTGGCTTTCTCAAGCACGATGTTGGCGACTTTTACGTGGCGTTCTGCAGGTTCGTCGAAGGTAGAGGAGATGACCTCGGCACGTACGCTTCTGGCCATATCGGTTACTTCTTCCGGACGTTCATCGATAAGGAGCACCAACAGGTATACTTCCGGATGATTTTCTGCGATGGCGTTGGCTACGTCTTTCAGCAATGTGGTCTTACCCGTTTTGGGTTGTGCCACGATGAGTCCGCGCTGACCTTTTCCGATGGGTGTGAACAGATCCATGACACGGGTGGAAAGGTTGCTTTTCCTGTGGCCGGTCAACTGGAGTTTCTCAAACGGGAACAACGGTGTGAGGTGGTCGAAGGGAACGCGATCGCGCACGTAGTCGGGTTCGCGGCCATTGATCTTTTCAACCTTGATCAGGGGGAAATACTTTTCACCTTCTTTGGGCGGGCGGATGCTGCCGCGAACGGTGTCACCGGTTTTCAGTCCGAACAGTTTGATCTGCGACTGTGATACGTAAATGTCATCCGGTGAAGTAAGGTAGTTGTAGTCGGAAGAGCGGAGGAAGCCATAGCCATCGGGCATGATTTCCAATACGCCTTCGCTGACAATGATGCCGTCGAAATCAAACAGGTCTTCGGGGGCCTGTTTTTTCTCGTGGCGTTGTTGCGGTTTTTGTTGCTGGAAATTCTTGGAACGATCCTGTTGGTTCTGCTGGTTCTGCGGATTTTGCTGCTGCTGATGTTGATGATTTTGCTGCTGCTGCTGCTGCTGCTGCTGCTGCTGCTGCTGCGGATTCTGGTTGGATCTTTCCTGGTGATTTTGTTGAGGAGCAGGAGCTGTTTTGGTATCCTGATCGGGTTTTCGGTTTTCCTGTCTGGCCACGCTGGGATCGCTGCTGGCGATGGGTTGGCGGTGTTTGGAATCCGGTGCGTTTTTTCTTGGTTCTTCAGAGGGTGTAGCGGATGCGCTGGATTGTTCGGGTTTGAACATGTCTGCCTGTACCGGCTCGGGAGCTTTTGCAGGTGTTTCCGCCGATGGCTTCGCGCTTTCTTTTTCTTCCTTCATGGATGAACTGGCGTTGGTTTTAGGAGGGGCTATGGCTTGTTGGTCAAGAATCTTATATATCAACTCCTGTTTGCGGAGGGCATTATAATCGGATATGTTGAGGGATTTGGCAATCTCTTTAAGTTCGGGGACCAACTTTTCGTTCAGGTCAAGGATACTGTACATGCCTTGGGAAATTTAAATAGAAATGGGAATGATTTTACAATATGAATAAAGCGTTCAAATATGTTGGGCGCTTAAAAAAACAATCTCGCAGTTCAAGCTTCGGATTTGGATTTAATTAGAAGTCATCTGCTGATTTTCCCGCCGGAGAAAACTCTAAATCGTTCGGGAAACGAGTAAAGACGTGCAATATTACAAATAAATCGTGGAATTCAAGAAGGCGTTCGAAAAAAATTATCAATTTCGCCACAGATATGATACAGAGAATTCAAACCATCTACCTGTTGTTGGCCGTGGCCTTCATCATGGCCCTCTTCTATTTTCCACTGGGAAAAATGGCCGGTGACACGGGCGAAGCATCCTATTTTATTTATGGTCTGATGGAAGGACTGGAGGGGAAAGTCACACTTCTCACGCCGTTTCCTTTCGGTTTATGGATCGTATTCGTACTGATTTCATTCGCTACTGTGCTGTTTTACAAGAATCGCCCCAGGCAGATCTTCCTGTGCAGGTTGCTATGGATGCTGGTGGCTGTGGGTCAGGGTGTGATCTTTTTTTATGGATACAGGCTGGCCGGACTTTTTCCGGATCGCTCCTTCAAGATTTCACCGGTGGCATTTCTGCCGTTGGTTTCCATGTTGTTTGTTGTACTTGCCCTGCGACGCATCCATAAGGATGAGGAACTCGTGCGGGCCGCCGATCGTTTACGCTAGGCCTTTTCTGGGCCATTCCACGATACTAAGGTCCTTGACCTTGCCCTGGTCTATCTCCATCCGGATGGCAGTTACTACCCTGTGAATGCCGTGGTTTCCGGCTGCGCCCGGGTTGATATGCAGGAGATCGTGTGCTTTGTCGTAAATCACCTTTAAAATATGAGAATGCCCGCAGATGAATATTCCGGGGCGGTGGTTCATGAACTGTGCCAGCACCCTTTTTTCATATTTTCCAGGATACCCGCCGATGTGCGTGATCCATACCTCCAACCCCTCACACACAAAATGCTGATCCAGCGGACACATTTTCCTCACCTCGGTGCCATCGATGTTGCCATATACGGCCCGTACCGGCTTCATGTCTTCCAATGCATGAAGCACCGCAGCATTTCCGATGTCTCCGGCATGCCATATCTCGTCAGCCCATTCAATGTGTTTCAGCAGCCTCGGGTCAAGGAAGCCATGTGTGTCTGAGATCAGGAGGATTTTTTTCAAGCGTCAGATGATTTCAAGTGCATCTGCCGGCAACCAACCCTCGTTGCCATTGGCCAGGCGGATGTTCAACCAATCGTTGTTTCTGCTGATGATGTTGCACTTGGTTCCTTCGTGCAATTCGAAAAGCATCTTGCCTGATTCGGTCGGTTCACTTTTGGCGGTCACACTGGTTTGCATGATGATCGCACCCCGGCCGTTTATCTGTTCGTTGTTCTGCCTGGATGCCATGATGAAGGAAAGGACACCTACGCATACCATCAGCACCAACCCATAAAACAGGGGTGCTGTTTTCCTGCGACCCCTCAGCCAGATATAAAAGGCAAGTACAAGGCAGGCCAGCCACATGCATAAGGCGGTCAATCGCGCCCAACCATCTGCGCTAAAAATATACGTGGTGTCTTTGATCCACCCCTGGAAGAAAACCTGCGGAAGCGGTTCGATCCGGTCTACTGTGTGTTCATTGGCGAGTTCCAGGTTGTAACCGGCATCTTCCAGTTTTGGGTCGATTTTCAGCGCGCGTTCGTAGTGCAGGATCGCCCGTGGGTATTGGCCGGCTTTATAATAGGCATTGCCCAGGTTGTATTCCAGGGACGCTGATGTATATCCGCCGGACAGAACCTGTTCATAATGTTTGATTGCGTCGTCGTACCTGCCTTCCACGTATTTTTGGTTGCCCAGTTCCAGTTGCGATTGTGAAGCATCCTGGGCCCATACACCACCGGTCATGAGCAACACGCAGATGTATATCAGGAATTGTCTCATTTCATTTCCTCCTCGATCTTTCGAATGACATTGATGGCGGAAGAAAAATCGTCCTGCATTTCATGGCTGCTGCCGGGAGGTGCATAGCGGGCGAACTCACATTGGTGAATCAGTGCGATCAGGTTTCCTGTTGTTTCATTGCTCACTCCCGATTTTTGCAAGGCTGTCGTAGCATTTTCCTTGTTCAAGTCAGCCATGGCGATATGCAGGCGGTGCCCTGTGTAATTCCAGAGGGTTCGCAATACTTCTTCATAATAGGCATCCCGGTTATTTTCCTTCAGCAGCTGAGCTGCTTTCGAAAGGCGGGTGCGTGCCACCTTTTCTGCTTTTTTGCTGCGGTTGCCTGCCACATCCCTCAGTGCTTCCTGCTTTTTTCTGCGTTGCCAGGCAGCAAGAAAAACAAATAAAAGCGGCAGGATCATTAGTATGGTGAAAGCCGTTGAGCCGAAGAATGTTTTGCCTTTTCGCGTGAGGTCGGAAACCCCGTTATGAATGAATCGGATGTCTTGCCCAACGATTTGCACATCTTCTTTTCCAGGAACAAAAGTACTGCCATCCGATTCGCCGTTCCCTTTTTCAACCTCCACCGAATATTCTTCGGACGAAAGGGTGACATACGTGGCCCGGTTGGGGTTAAAGTAATCAAAGGAGAAGGAAGGAATGGTGTATGTGCCTCCGTGCCGGGGAATGAGTACGTATTCAAAGGTGATTTTACCGGATACCCCCGATTCGTTCACCTGGATGTTTTGGGAGATCTTGGGGTCATAGACTTCGAAGTCGGTCGGAAAGTCGATTTCAGGTGCATCAATGATCTTCAGGTTGCCTTTTCCGCTGATGGTTACCTTCAGCGTCAGGGCTTCGTTGGCCTTGAGGGAGGTTTTGTCTACCTCCGTTTTCATCTGGTAATCGCCTACCGCTCCTTTGAAGTGATCAGGTTTCCCATCTTCCGGCAAAGGTTTCACTTGAATCGTAATGGGATCGCTTTTAACCTTAACAACTGTGTTCTTGTATCCACCCCCAAAGAATTGGTCAAAGAAATCCCGTGACCTACGTGTTTGTTCACGTACCACGCATTCAACTTCCATAGGCTGGATCTTGAGCTTGCCGGATTTTTGCGGAAACAGCACTTGTTTGCGCAGGTCAGCGGTTTGGTAGTTGGCCCCGTTGTAGTTTTCGTTCCTGAGGGTGATGGGGCCTTTTTGCTCGATGTCATAGGACATGAATCCTTCCAGCTCAGGAGGCCGGAAATCACGGAGGTCAGCCAGTTGTTGGCGGCTTTGCAAGATTTGGGTGAGCAGGAGTTCCTGTCCCTGGTATACTTCGGACGGACTTGCTTTCAGGCGGGCCAGCGTCATGCCCTGGTTTGAGCTTTCGCCGCCATCCTGTTCGGAGTTCTGTTGTTCGCCGGATCCGTCGTTCGTTACTTCAATGGTGAGTTCACCTGTATTGTATTCCTGACCATCCACCGTTACACTGGCCGGAGGAATTTTTACGGAACCCGCCTTGAGGGCACGCATGTCAATGGAGTAGGAAATGGATTGGGAATAATCACCGTTGATGATGCGTGTGCTGACCTGTTGGTTGGGACCGGAAAGAATTTGCACATTCTGGATGGATGGAAGTCGGAAATTCTTGCCGTTTCCGTTGGCCAGGGAAAAGGTGATACGGAATGGCTGGCCTACGCCCACTTTGCGGTGACTGGTGGATGCGGTGAAGTTGACCTGTGCCTGCAAACCCGTTGCAAATAAAAGCAAACCGGTTGCAATGGCAAATAAGATATGTCGACTTCGGTGCATATGCGATCTACCAATCTTTGTCAATAACCACTACGCGTGCTTTCTGGTTCTTTTGTTTCTCTTTCTGTAAGGCGTTCTCATCTTTTTGCAGCGCATCCAGAATACGTTGGGCGTCCGCCTTTGATATTTTTCCTTCCTTTCCCTGACCCTGCTGCGCCTTTTGCTGATTTTCCTTGTCTTTCTGATTTTCCTTGCCGTCCTGATCTCCTTGCTGAGGGTCCTTTTTGTCTTTGTCGTTCTTCTGTCCGTCCTTGTCCTGCTTATCTTTTTGATCCTGTTTGTCCTGTTGATTTTGTTGATCCTGCTTGTCTTTTTGGTCTTGCTTGTCCTGGTCTTGCTTGTCCTTTTGATCCTGTTTGTTGTCCTGATCTTTGTTGTCGTTTTTTTGCTGCTGTTGCTCTTGCTCCTTTTTTAGCATAGCCTGTGCATATGCCAGGTTGTATTTGGTATCCGGGTCGTTCGGGTTTGACAACAAGGCCTGTTTGTACGCCTGAATGCTTTCCTTCCATTTCTTTTGTTGCATCAGCGCATTGCCTGCATTGTGGAAACATTGCGCGCGTTCTGAGGGGTTCAGTCCTGATTCCTGGGCAAGGGATTGAAAGCCGGAGGCGGCTTCATCGAACTTCTTCTGGTTGTACAGTACATCGGCTTCATTGAAGCGTGCGGCAGCTGACACAGGGTTTTTCTCCCTCGCTTTCTTATAAGCATCAGCTGCCATGTCGTAATTCTGTTCTTTGTAGTATTTGTTCCCCTCGCGGATGTACTTTCGTTCTTCCTGGGCATGTGCGGTCCAGGCCAGCAAGGTCAGCAGACCCAGAGACAGGATATGTCTGTACCACATCATATTTTTAATTTTTGGGCCCATTTGCCTTTTCTCTCAGGAATAAGGGATTCCAAAGTTAGCAACAATAAAGCGGCGGCAATGAAGTAGTGGAAATGGTCTTCGTAGTCGCTGAAAACCTTGGAGTCCATATCGGTTTTATCCATTTTGTCAAGCTGCTTTCTTAATGCTTGAACAGCGGTTTGACTGTGGCTTGTGGGGAAGTAGGCGCCATCGCCGGCATCTGCAATTTCTTTCAGCATGGCCGGGTCCAGTTTGGTTACGATTGTATTGCCTTCCCTGTCTTTCTGGAATCCGGCTTTGCTGCCATTCTGATAAATCGGGATGGGGCCACCTTTGGGAGATCCCATGCCCATGGTGTGTACGATAATACCGGCAGCTGCAGCTTCTTTGGCAGCGGTGATGGCATCATCTTCATGGTTCTCCCCATCGGTAATCACCAGGATCACTTTCGACTTGGCACCGGATTCGTCGAAGGCTTTCATGGATGTACGGATGGCTTCACCGATGGCCGTACCCTGCGTGGGTATGATATCGGTATTGATGTTCCCGAGGTACATCTTGGCAGCGGCATAGTCGGTTGTGATGGGCAATTGCATGTAGGCGCTTCCTCCGAATACAACGATGCCGATGCGGTCACCATGCAGGTTGTCTACCAACCGGGAAATGATTTGCCGTGTGCGTTCCAACCGGCTCGGCTTGATGTCTTCGGCTTTCATGCTATTGGAAACATCAATTGCCACCACCAGGTCGATCCCTTTGCGTTTCACCTCTTGTAGTTTTGAACCCAGTTGTGGGTTTGCAAGTCCAACGGCCAGCAATGCCAGGGCCACACAGAAGAGGATGGTTTTGAACCAGGGTCTTGAACCGGAAACACCGGAAGTGATGGCGCCAAGCACCGATTCATCTGCGTACCTTCTCAAGGCCTTCTTGCTGCGTGACGCGGCGATGCCGGCAATGACCAATACCAGTGGAATCAGCCAGAGCGCATGCAGGAATTCGATATGTTCAAAACGGAACATGTCTATGGAATGCTTTTGAGTAAAGATTTACGCAACAGGAAATCCAGCATGAGCAGCGTCAGGCCGATCAGGGCGAATGGCAGGAATTCTTCTCCTTTTCTGCTGAATTCCGTTACCTGTATTTTTGATTTTTCAAGCTTGTCTATTTGTTGATAGATGCTTCGGAGTTTGTTGTTGTCGGTTGCCCTGAAATACTGACCACCGGTTAAGCTGGAAATCTGGTTAAGAACCGCTTCGTCAATGTCAACCTTCATGTAGTCATAGGTGTACTTTCCGTTGGGTAGCTTGCCTGTAGGACTCAAAGCTACGCCTTCGGATCCTACACCGATGGTATATACCCGAATGCCCATGGTTTCCGCCAGTTCTGCAGCCGTAGCCGGTGCAATGCTGCCCTGGTTGTTCACGCCATCCGTTAGTAGTATGACTACCTTGCTTTTTGCATCGCTGAAACGAAGCCGGTTCACGGCATTGGCCAGTCCCATTCCGATGGCCGTTCCATCTTCAAGCATTCCGACCTTGATGGAAGCGAACAGGTTTTTCAATACGGCATGATCTGTAGTAAGCGGGCACTGGGTAAAGCTTTCTCTGGCAAACACCACCAGGCCGATGCGGTCTCCAGGGCGGTTTTCAATAAACTCGGAAGCCATCTTTTTTGCTGCTTCCAGGCGGTTCGGTTCAAAATCGCGGGCCAGCATGCTGCTGGAAATGTCAACCGCCATGATGATATCAATTCCGTCAGTGGTCACGTTTTGCCAGCTGAGGTCCGACTGAGGTCTGGCAAGGGCCACAATGAGCAATGCCATGGCAAGTAATCTAAGAATGAAGGGCAAGTGAAATATGCGGGAACGGAATGAGGGTTTGATCTTTTCCAGTTCGGAGAGGGTAGAGATAGACGCGACGGGCATTTTCCTGGAGCTCCATCGAAAATGATAAATCGCCAGAACCAGCAAGAGAGCCAGCAGGGAGAATACCCACGGATATGCGAATTCAATTCCCTTCATGGCCATCCGTTTCGTTTGCAGATTCACGTTCCTGGTCCTCCAGGGGTGTGGCGGTTGCCTGCACAAATTCCACCGCGAGTCTCAGGTTTACTTCATGTTCGGATGCCAGCGGTTGTGCTTTGGCAAACTTAACCATATCGGCCAGGGTGAACAGGGGGCGCAGGTGTTTTTGAAGCAGGCCGGCATCCACACGGCTACGCATGGCGGTCAGCACTTCATTGCTGGTCATTTCCATGGCGGAGATGCCGAATTGCCTTTCTATGTATTCGCGAAGAATATCGGTGAGGCGTGTGTGATAGGTCTTGATATCGCCTTGTTGCCAAAGTTTCTCCTCTTCCAGCGCTCGCAAGGCAAGCAATGCTTCTTCATGCGGAGGTAATTGCACAACCGGTTCGGTGTTTTCCACTTGTTTCTTTTTCTCACGGAAGATGAAGTACCACAAAAAGAACAACAGGGCGAAAACGACCAATGCCACAATGAGGATGAGGGTTTTCATCTCCTGCCATGTAAGTGGCGCATCCATCGGCTCCTTGATGTTTCTGATCGCCTGGGTGGTGTCAACTTGTACCGTTATTACATCCAGGTTCAGAGCACCCGTTGATGAAGTAATTGATGTGTCTTTCGCATCGCGGAACAGGAAAGATGGAATGGTGTAGTGGCCGGAGTCGAAGGAAGTGATGAGGTAAGGTTTGGTAAGAAGCGTAACCTTGGTGTCAGGATTAACCACGGTATCAATCTTGCTTTCACCGATGATCAACAACCCGTTTGTGAGTGTGTCTGAAAGTTGAGGCCAGATGACGGATGTGCGTGGATTCGTTTGCACCATCAGTTTGAATACCGTCTGGTCACCGATGGTCAGCAAATTGGTGTCCAACCCCGCCCTTGCCTCCATTTGCTGCGATCGTGCAGGTACAAAAGCCATGAGCAAAATGCAGAAGAGCAGCCGGAATTTATGGAATACAGCACCCTTCGTCATGCCCTTGCCTCCCTGCTTTTAAAGAAATTCATAAGGTAGCGGATGTAGGACTCATCGGTGCGTATTTTCAAATGATCCACCCCCGAGCGCAGAAAGGTTTCTTTCAGAACCGCTTCTTTCTGGCGCCCTGCAGCGAAGTAGGCACGCCGAACATGTGCTGCGTTGCTATCGACCACCATTTGTTTTCCCGTTTCCGGATCACGCAGTCGGATCAGGCCCACCGAAGGCAACTCGAGATCACGTTGATCATACAACTGGATGGCCACCACGTCATGTTTTTTGTTGGCGATGCGCAGGGCCTGTTCAAAACCGGCATCCATGAAGTCGGAAATCACGAAGGCGATGGATCTTTTTTTGATCACATTGGTGAGGTGGCGAAGTGCGCAACTGATATCGGTTTGCGATCTTTCCGGTTCAAAGTTGATCATCTCCCGTATGATATGCAGAATATGGCTTCGGCCTTTTTTCGGGGGGATGAATTTTTCGATGCGGTCACTGAAGAAGATCACCCCGATCTTGTCGTTGTTCTGCATGGCGGAGAAGGCAAGGATGGCTGCCAGTTCTGTGGCCATGTCCCGTTTCAGCCGGAGAGAAGAACCGAAGTTTTCAGATCCGCTCACATCCACCAGCAGCATCATGGTGAGTTCGCGTTCTTCTTCGAAAATCTTTACGTAGGGGTGGTTGAACCTCGCCGTCACATTCCAGTCGATGGCACGGATGTCATCCCCCGGTTGGTATTCGCGCACCTCGGAGAAAGCCATGCCCCTGCCTTTGAAGGCGCTGTGGTATTCGCCGGAGAAGATCTGGTTGGATAGCCCCCGGGTTTTAATCTCCACCTTCCGAACTTTTTTGATGAGTTCTTTCGTGTCCATGATGTCAGGGCTTGATTTGTTCCGGGGTCACATCAGGGAACCTCCACCGTATTAAGAATGTCAGTAATGATGTCTTCCGTGGTGATGTTTTCCGCTTCGGCCTCATAGGTCAGACCGATGCGATGGCGCATGACGTCCGGGCACACCGCACGCACATCTTCCGGAATCACATACCCCCGGCGTTTGATGAATGCGTAAGCCTTGGCAGCCATGGCCAGGTTGATGCTGGCCCGGGGTGACGCCCCGTAGTTGATCAGGGGCGCGAAGCGTTCCAGGTTGTATTCTTTGGGGTTCCTGGTGGCGAACACAATGTCGAGGATATAGTTCTCGATCTTTTCATCCATGTACACTTCCTTCACCACTTCCCTGGCCTTGAGAATGGACTCGGGGCTGACTACCGGTGTTGTGGAAGGTTTCACATGGGAAAGGTTCTGGCGAATGATTTTTCTTTCTTCTTCCTTGGCCGGGTACCGAATGATGATCTTCAGCATGAACCTGTCAACCTGCGCTTCCGGAAGGGGGTAAGTACCTTCCTGTTCGATCGGGTTCTGCGTCGCAAGCACCAGGAAGGGTTCCGGCAACGGATAGGTTTGATCGCCGATGGTCACCTGGTGTTCCTGCATGGCTTCCAGCAATGCGCTTTGCACTTTGGCAGGGGCACGGTTGATCTCATCTGCCAGGATCAGGTTGGCGAAGATGGGACCTTTTCGCGGAATGAACTCTTCCTTTTTCTGGTTGTAGATCATCGTGCCCAGCAGGTCGGCCGGCAGCAGGTCAGGTGTGAACTGGATGCGGCTGAAGTCGGCATGGATGGATGATGCAAGCGATTTGATGGCAAGGGTTTTGGCCAGACCGGGTACGCCTTCAAGCAGGACGTGTCCGTTGGATAGAAGTCCGATCAGCAGTCGCTCGACCATGTACTTCTGTCCGACAATCACCTTGTCGAGCTCCATCAGCAGGAGTTCGATAAATGCGCTTTCCTTTTCGATTTTTTCATTGAGGGCCCGAATGTCGGTACCCCCTTGTTGTGATGGCTCGGCTGCCGTCATGTGTGATGCTTCTTCCATGATTTACCGGATTTGGAGGTTAGCAAAAGTATAAAATGATGAACACAACATTCAACCCAATCCATGTGCAGTTGCTGTTAAAATTTGTTAAGGCCCAGACGGGTTTTCTATCTTTGCGGTCGCTATGACAGCAGGGATGCGCAGGTATTTTATTCGCTTGGCCTATGACGGCAAGCCCTTTCACGGTTGGCAAAGCCAGGACAATGCGGTCTCCGTTCAGCAATTACTTGAGGAACGGTTCTCGGCGGTAACCGGCATACAGGTAGCCATCACAGGATGCGGCCGAACCGATACCGGTGTGCATGCCACGGATTATTTCGCACATGCCGATTTGCCGTCAGCCCTGGCGGATCACCCAGAATTTGTTTTGAGGATGAACGGCTTTCTTCCATCGTCCGTTGTGATCCGCGCCATTTACCCGATGAAACCGGATGCACATGCTCGCTTTGATGCCGTTTCACGTTCTTATGAATACAGGATCGTGCGTGCAAGAGATCCGTTCAGGGTGGGGCGTGCTTGGTATCTGTATGGAGAACTGGATCTGTTCGCCATGGAGCAGGCAGCTGCGATGCTTGTGGGAGAAAAGGACTTTGCCAGTTTCTGTAAAGCGGGCGGAAACCAGAAGTCGACCCGATGTACGGTTACTGCGGCGGTTTGGGAAGAAAATGAAGGTGAATGGGTTTTCCATATATCTGCCAATCGTTTCCTGCGCAACATGGTTAGAGCTGTTGTTGGTAGCCTGGTTGAAGTAGGTCAGGGTAAAATGACCCTGAATGGTTTTGCGGAGATGCTTGACGCGGGAGATCGGTCCCTGGCGGGACAGTCGGCACCGGCTTGCGGACTTTATCTCACGCAGGTGATATATCCATCCGTCCTGTTCGCAGATGACCTGGCCCATGAACCGTTTGTGGAGAAGAAAGCGGAGGTGAAAGTATGAGCGGTGTTTCCGGGAAAATTCTTGATTCAAGCCTGCTGAAAAGAGTGATGGCATTTACCCGGCCTTATCGGAAGGTATTCTGGACGGCCGCGGTAAGTACACTGTTGTTGGGTGTCGTGGGGCCTGCCAGACCCTGGCTTATCCAATATACATTCGATCACTATGTGGTCATGCCCGATCCCATCGGATTGCTTAACATGACCATTGCCATGGTTGCGTTGCTGGTGATGCAGGCCTTGCTGGAGTTTCTTCAGACGTATTCCGCCAACCGGCTGGGGCAAACAGTTGTTCGCGACCTTCGAAAAAAGACTTTCCGTCATTTGTCGGAACTGCGGTTACGCTATTTCGACCGTACGCCGATCGGAACCGTGGTAACACGTGCGGTTTCAGACATGGAGTCCATCGCCGAGATCTTTTCGGACGGATTGCTGGTGATTTTCGGCGATATCATGCAACTGCTGATGATCATAGGTTCGATGGTGTACATGAGTTGGAAACTCACGCTCTTCAGCTTATCCGTTATGCCCATCCTGATCCTCGCCACGTGGATTTTTAAAAACGGAATTCGCTCGGCCTTTCAGGATGTGCGTACCCAGGTGGCCAGGCTAAATGCGTTTGTGCAGGAACATGTTGTAGGAATGAGCGTGGTGCAGATATTCGGGATGGAGGACGAAGAGTACGCTAAATTTCAAACCATCAACAAGGCCCACCGGAAAGCACACATCAAATCAGTCTGGTACTATTCGATTTTCCTGCCGGTGGTGGAAATTCTCTCTGCCATATCCATCGGTGTAATGGTTTGGTGGGGTGCCAAGGAAGCCATCCTTGGTTTGGACAATGGGGTGACACTTGGAAAAATGCTCGCATTCATCTTCTTTATTTATGCGTTGTTCAGGCCCATACGTCAACTGGCGGATAAATTTAATACGCTGCAGATGGGCATGGTGGCGTCAGAGCGTGTTTTTGCGCTGCTGGATATTCAGGATGCCACGGAAGATACCGGGCAACAACACCTGGTAGACCTGAAAGGACAAATTGCATTCCGTGATATTTGGTTTGCTTACAATGATGAAGACTGGATTCTGAAAGGAATATCCTTCGACGTGAAGGCGGGAGAAACACTGGCCATTGTGGGTGCAACCGGCGCAGGAAAAAGTACCATCATTAACATCCTGGGAAGGTATTACGATTATGCCCGCGGTTCCATACGAATTGATGATGCAGACATCCACCAACTGCCATTGGCTGAACTTCGCAAGAACGTGGGTGTGGTGCTACAGGATGTGTTCCTGTTTTCCGATACCATTTATAACAACATCACCCTTTATGACCCAGACATCACCCCGGAAAGGGTGGAGGAAGCGGCGCGTGTGGTGGGAGCCCATGCATTCATTAGCCGGTTGCCGGGAGGATATGATTACAATGTCAGGGAAAGAGGGGGCATGCTGTCTGTGGGGCAACGCCAGTTGATTTCTTTTATCAGGGCGTACGTGCACGACCCCAGGATCCTGGTGCTGGACGAGGCCACATCTTCCGTTGACACCGAATCCGAGGAGTTGATCCAGTATGCCATCTCCAGGCTGACCGAGAACCGGACCTCCATTGTAATTGCCCACCGTCTTGCTACTGTACGACAGGCAGACCAGATCCTTGTGTTGGATCATGGTCAAGTGGTGGAGCGGGGAAGCCATGATGAACTGTTGAGGCACAACGGCGCCTACAAGCGGTTGTATGAGCTTCAGTTCCGTGAAGCCTGATTCAAGCTGGGCTTTGCATTAAGAAAATACCACCATTTGCTATTCTGAAGTCCCGATTCGGTTGGTTTTATTTTACTGTAAAATAATTACTTAGGTTTTTTGCGCAGTGTTATGAATATCAAAATTATTTGTAAAATATTTTTTTGATTTTATCTGCGCTTGGATAAATTTATAGCGGCTGTAGAGTGCGCATCCCATTGTTTGACTTTATATAGTAACGTATGAATAAAATCTTTACCAAGATGGCCATTGCAATGGCAGTGGTTTTCGTCTCCCCCGTTTTTGCCCAGCAACCGACCAAAAGATGCGGCACCACGGAGTATATGGCAAAACTGATAAAGGCCGATCCGACATACAAACAACGTCTGGATCAAATGGAGTCGCAGGTTGCGGCATACATTGCGGCCCATAAGAATGAAGTGAATCGTCCGCATGCTGTGATCACCATTCCCACAGTTGTTCACATCGTCTATAATGGTTCTTCGCAGGATCATTCGGATGCCAGCGTGCAGTCCCAGATCGATGCCATGAACGCCGATTTCCGGTTGATGAATTCGGATAAAAGTTCCGCTCCTTCCGTGTTTCAGACCCTTCAGGGAGATGCCGAGATTGAATTCTGCCTGGCGCAGAGGGATCCGGACGGGAATCCTTCCACGGGAATCACGCGCACGTCCACCAATCACAGCGCTTTCAGTGACAATGATGATGTAAAGTATACAAGCAAGGGTGGGCATGATGCCTGGCCACGCGACAAATATTTGAACCTGTGGGTCTGTGACCTCAGCAACAGTTTGCTCGGATACGCTCAGTTTCCCGGAGGTTCTGCCGCAACCGATGGCGTGGTGCTACACACCACGTATTTCGGAACCGTAAAGTCACAAAGTCCTTATAACTTGGGTAGAACGGGTACGCATGAAGTCGGACACTGGTTGGGACTTTATCACATTTGGGGCGACTCAAACTGTGGCAACGACCAGGTGAGTGATACGCCAACGCAGCAAACTTCCAACACGGGATGCCCGAGCTTTCCTCACGTGACATGCAGCAATGGTCCCAACGGCGATATGTATGTGAATTATATGGACTACGTGAACGATGCCTGCATGGTGATGTTCTCCAAAGGCCAGGTCAGTCGCATGCAGGGTGTAATCAATGGTTCAAGGGTGAGCCTTCAGAATTCGGACGGATGTATACCACCATCTGCACCTCCTGTGGCAGCGTTCGAATCGGACATTCAAAACAGTTGCTCCGGTGCCATCCAATTCTATGATAAAAGTACCGTAGGTCCCACCGCTTGGTCATGGAGTTTCGGAGATGGAAACACATCCACCCAACAGAATCCTCAGCATACGTATGAGGCCAACGGTAGCTTTACCGTAAAACTGATCGTTACCAATTCATATGGCCAGGACTCCATCACGAAAATTTCCTATGTAACCATCAATCGCCCCAATGGGCCGGCTGCTACGGGTGATACGATCTGTGGCTCGGGTACGGCGAATCTCACGGCTTCCGGCAACGGAGGTACATATGAATGGTATGATGCACCGACAGGCGGAACCAAAGTAGGCACGGGCGCAACCTATGGCCCGTCGGTTACCACAACCACCACTTTCTATGTACAGGAGTTGGTGAGCCAGGCTTCCGTGAAGGGTGGTCCGGTTGACTCTGCACTTGGCGGTGGTGGTTTGTTCACCAACAACGATCTGCGTGGATTGCTCTTTGATGCCAGTGCAGCGTTTACACTCAAGTCGGTGAAGGTATATGCAGGGGCTGCCGGCAACCGCACCATTGAACTTCTGGATGGTGATGGAGGCAATGTGCTGCAAACCACAACTGTGAACATTCCATCCGGCGAAAGCCGTGTTACCCTTGATTTTCCTGTTGCTCCAGGCACAGGGTATTTCATTAAGGTTACGGGTACAACGATTGATCTGTACCGAAACAACGCAGGTGCAACCTATCCGATCGACGTGGCAGGCATGGCTTCCATCACCGGTACGAATACCAGTGCCAGCGGGTATTACTACTATTTCTACGATTGGGAAGTTCAGGAGCCTTCGTGCTTAAGTCTTCGTACTCCTGTAACTGCCACCGTTGGATCTGATAACCTGAGCGTATCCAATCTTACAACGGATGATCATAACGGCACCTGTGACGGTACCGCCGGTGTTTCGGTAACGGGTGGCACGCCACCGTACAGCTATGCATGGGACGATGCGTCTTCCCAAACTGCAGCTACGGCCACCGGGCTTTGTGCAGGAAACTACAGCGTGACTGTAACCGATGCGGCAGGATGTGATCATGTAGAGGCCACTGTGGTGGACCTGTTCACAGGCCTGGTGCAAAATCTTGACGGCGCCCTTCAGGTGTTCCCCAATCCGAGTGAGAACGGAGAAGTGTTTGTGCGCTCCGGCGTGAACGGAAATGCAGTGGTTGAGGTATTTAATTGTTTGGGTGAGCGCGTGGTGAATCGTGAAATGGAAATCCGCAGCCATTCTGTTCAGCGGTTATCTGCTGATCCGTTGGCGCCCGGACTCTACCTGATCAATATCCGTATGGGCGATCAACAAACTCATTTGAAATTGGTTGTGCAGTAATACCTGGGGAGGACTGTCAACCAATACCGGGAGGGCAAAACATTTTGCCCTCCTTTTTTTATTCCCGGAAAAAAAGTGTGCTAAAGTTTTCCCTTGAGGTATTTGCCTGTATAGGAGTTCTTACAGTTAACGAGGTCTTCCGGTTTTCCCTGGAACACCAAACGACCACCTTCATCTCCGCCTTCGGGTCCCAGGTCTATCACGTGCTGCGCGCATTTGATCACGTCCGGGTGATGTTCGATCACCACGATGCTATGACCGCGGTCCAGCAGGGCCTGGAAAGAAGTGAGCAGTTTGTTGATGTCATGGAAATGCAAACCGGTGGTGGGTTCATCAAAGATAAAAACGGATTTGCCCTCCTGGTTTCCCTTTGCAAGGAATGAGGCAAGCTTGATGCGTTGTGCTTCCCCGCCGCTGAGGGTGTTGGATGATTGTCCCAGCCGGATGTATCCGAGTCCCGTGTCCTGCAGTGGAGTGAGTTTTTCCACGATCTTTCTTTCCACCGCACTGATCTTGGTTCCTTTACCAAACAATTCCAGTGCTTCGTCCACAGTGATGTTCAGCACTTCGTAAATGTTTTTCTCTTTGTAGGTGACTTCCAGAATTTCTTCGCGGAAACGTTTTCCATTGCACGATTCGCAAACCAGATGCAGGTCTGCCATGAATTGCATCTCAACGGTCACTTCTCCTTCTCCCTTGCATTCTTCACATCGGCCTCCATCCACATTGAAAGAGAAATAGGCGGGTGTATATCCCCTCATCTTGGAAAGCCCCTGTTGGGCGAACAAGCTCCGGATTTCATCAAATGCCTTGACGTATGTGACCGGATTGGAGCGTGACGATTTGCCAATCGGATTCTGGTCGACGAATTCTACACTTGAGATACGGTTGGTGTCACCTTTCAGTTCATCGAACCGGCCGATTTCAGGTGCGTACCCGCCCAGTGCCTTTTGTAGCGCGGGGTAGAGGATGCCTTTGATCAGAGATGATTTCCCCGATCCGCTGACACCGGTTACCACCGTGAGCTGGCCGAGTGGGATCTGGACGGAAATGTTTTTCAGATTGTTTTCCCTTGCACCGGTCAGCATGATTTTTCCGGTTGCATTTCTTTCCCCGGTCGGTCGGGGAATCTTTAATTTGCCGGTGAGGTATCCGGTGGTATAGCTATCGCCGTTATGCACCAGATCTTCATGTGTGCCTTCGAAAACAACCTTGCCGCCGAGGTATCCGGCTCCCGGTCCCATGTCCACAATCCGGTCGGCGGCATCCATGATCTCTTCGTCATGTTCCACCACAATCACCGTATTGCCGAGGTCGCGCAGTGCGTGTAAGACCTGGATCAGCCGTGTGGTATCCCGCGGATGGAGACCGATACTGGGTTCATCCAGGATGTACATGGAACCCACAAGGCTGCTGCCCAAAGAAGTGGATAGGTTGATGCGTTGGGATTCGCCTCCTGATAAACTGCTGGAAAGACGGTTCAGGTTGAGATAACCCAGGCCTACTTTTTCCAGATATGACAGCCGGCTCCGGATTTCAGACAAAACCCGTTTGCTGATTTCTTCATCGTGCTTTGAGAGCGAAAGCGAATCGAAAAACAGACTCAACTTTGACACCGGCATGTGCACAAGCTCGCGGATAGAAGTGTCTTTGATTTTCACATATCCGGCCTCTTTCCGGATGCGACTTCCCCTGCAATCCGGACACACCGTTCTTCCCCGGTAACGCGAAAGCATCACCCGGTACTGAATCTTATAACTTTTCTCTTCCAGATACTTGAAGAAAGCATAGATTCCCTTGAAGTCTTTCGTGCCATGCCAGAGCTGGTCGCGCTCGGTCTCATTCAGTTCTGCGTAGGGTTTGTGAATGGGGAAGTCAGATTTATAGGCGTTCATCACCACCTTTTCCTTCCATTTTCCCATTTTTTCACCGCGCCAGCACAAAACCGCATCATCGTATACCGACACCGATTGATCTGGGATCACAAGTTTTTCATCAATACCAATGATGCTGCCGAAGCCTTCGCAGGTGCGGCATGCGCCATATGGATTGTTGAAACTGAAAAGGTGAATGGTGGGCTCATCGAAGGTCATGCCATCCTGTTCGAAACGGTTGGAGAAGTCGAGCCGTTCGGCTCCTTTGTCGGTATAGCATATGATTGAACAGGCGCCCTCGCCTTCAAAAAAAGCGGTTTCCACAGAGTCGGCCAATCGGCTCCGATGTTCATCATCATTGTGTTTAATTACAAATCGATCGATCACCAGACGGATGCATCCTTCCTGATCCAACGCATCCAGCCGGGGGGCTGCATCCACAAGTTCAAGTATTTCATCACCCAGAAAAAAGCGTGAAAACCCCTGTTGCAGCAACACGCCGATATGTTCTTCGGCAGACCTTCCGGGAGGGATGGGATTGGTTGCGATGAGCAAGGCCTTTGTGTCTTCCGTGTATTTGTGCACGGCATCCAGTACATCCTCGACCGTGTGCCGTTTGACTTCATTCCCGGAGATGGGCGAGTACGTTTTGCCCACCCTGGCATACAGCAATTTCAGGTAATCATAAATTTCGGTGGATGTTCCCACCGTTGAGCGAGGGTTGCGGGTATTTACTTTTTGCTCGATGGCGATGGCGGGCGATAAGCCGATGATCTGGTCCACATCCGGTTTTTCCATACGACCCAGGAATTGCCGTGCATAGGAGGAAAGGCTTTCAACATATCTCCTTTGTCCCTCGGCGAAAAGCGTGTCAAAAGCCAGTGAGGATTTGCCACTGCCCGACAGCCCGGTGATTACCGTCAGCCGATCCCGTGGAATTTTCAGATGGACATTTTGGAGGTTGTGTACCCGGGCGCCACGAATCTCGATCCAATCATCCTCTTTCTTCGCTTCTTTAGCGGTTTTCCGATTCGGCATAGAACTTGTTGTGGAATTAGCGGACATTTGAACCCTATAAAGGTAACGTGTTTTTCAATTTTAAGTCTTTGAAGTGTTAATTAATGTAAAAGAGCAGGATTTTTAACCAATTCTTGCAACAAACGAAATAGGAATGCGTTATCTTTGTAGTATAGTGCTCGGAAACAGCTGTGTTTCCAAGGTATAATCGCATCACATTTCAAACATAACCTGATAAAAGAAAGCGTATTGCATAGACTTTGACCCTGACCAGTTGTTTTTATTTGGTAACCTGTAAACAAGGGAGGTTTTATGCAACGCAATGTTCAAAGCGATCAGGAGCTTATCAAGCGCTATATCGGCGGCGATTCCACGGGAATCGAAATTCTTTTCAAGAGACATAAAGGTAAAATCTACACCTACATTCTGATGTTGGTGAAGAACGATGAATTGGCACAGGATATCCTGCAGGATACCTTTGTGAAGATCATCGTAACGCTCGACAAGGGCAATTACAACGAAGAAGGCAAATTCATGCCATGGGTACTTCGCATCGCTCACAACCTGGTGATTGATCATTTCAGAAGGAACAACCGGATGCCGACGGTTCCGAACAGGATACAGTCGTCAGAAGATGACGGGGTTGATATTTTCGACTTTATCAGCAACGACGAATTGCACATCGAGGATCAATTGGTTAAGACCCAGATTCGTAATGATCTGCGCAGGTTAATCCGTGAACTTCCCGATGAACAAAGGGAAGTGCTGATGATGCGGCATTATGCTGACATGAGTTTCAAGGAAATTGCAGCGATCACCAATGTAAGTATCAATACGGCCCTGGGTCGTATGCGCTATGCATTAATCAACCTGCGCAAGCTCATGGAAAAGCAACATGTCAATTTGTATACAGCATAAATTTTTGTGGTGAACAATATGGGATAGGTACCTTCGTTTATTAGGCATGAACCATTCAACAACGCATCATGCCTATGAACAAGAAAGCTACCCTGTATGCCCGCGGCGGGCAATTTCCCACGGTAATGGCTTATTTTGAATTGAGCCTGGAAGAGCAAGAAATCGTCATGGAAAAAGACGAATTGCTGATGGATGAGTTGATCGATTTCCTGGAGCACAACCAGGTCGAATGTCCGGAGCGGCCGCTCATCAATGCCGTAGCCTTTGCCAAAGCGCATAACACATTTCCCCTTCAGACCGTCGCCGAACAGGTGGTGGTTCTTAACTAAAACCTGATAAACTTGGTCAAAGCCCCGCAAAACGCGGGGTTTTTTTATGCCTGGTGGTAAAGGGCGGCTGATTCAGCCGTTCTTACCGAAACCCATCCGTTCGCCTGGATCCGATCCAGGTAAACATCTTCCGTTTGATTGATTAGGTCAGAATTGAAGGAACGGCAAACCTTGATGTAATTGTCAGTGAAGCCAACCATGAGATCCGATTCTTTTTCACCCTCCCAAAGAACACGTCGGTTTTCTGTCAGATGATCTTCATAAAACTTTCTTCGCAGCTTATCTGAAAGGATGTGCAACGCTTTGCTGCGCTCGTCCCTCACTTTGGTAGGAACAGAATCTTCCAGCCTCAGTGCTGTTGTACCAGGCCGTTCTGAATAAGTGAACACATGCAGATAGGATAAGGGTAGCGCCCTCAGGAATGCATGGGTTGTTTCAAAAAGGGCATCACTTTCTCCAGGAAAGCCAACAATTACATCCACGCCAATACACGCATGCGGCATGTGTTTTTTGATCAGCCGGATTCGTTCCGAATACAGGGATGCGTCATATTTCCTGCGCATGCTTTTGAGGATGACATCGGAACCCGATTGAAGGGGGACATGAAAGTGAGGGGCAAATCGCTTGGAATGTGCTACAAATGCAATGATTTCCTCCGACAACAGATTGGGTTCAATGGATGAGATCCGAAAGCGTTCAATGCCATCCACATCGTCCAGTTCCCGAATAAGTTCCAGGAATGTTTGACCTGTGTTCCTCCCGAAATCGCCGATGTTCACACCGGTCAGTACCACCTCGCGCACACCTTTCCCCGCAATTTCCCGGGCAGTTGCAACGATTTCATCAATGGTTCCTGACCGACTTCTGCCTCTTGCCATCGGTATGGTACAGAATGCACAAAAATAATCGCATCCGTCTTGTACTTTCAAGAATGAGCGGGTGCGGTCGCCAAGCGAAAATGCCGGTTTAAAGTCTTTTACCTGCATTACTTCACAACCGTGAACTGCTTTCAGTTCTCCTTTTCTGGCTTTTTCAATGTGCGCCGGCAGGTTGAATTTTTCAGAAGCCCCCAACACAATGGAGACCCCAGGTATGTTAGATATTTCTTCCGGCCGCAATTGTGCATAGCAACCAATCATGGCTACGAAAGCATCCTTATTTCTCCTCAGTGCCCGTCGTACAATGGCACGACATTTTTTGTCGGCATTGTCCGTTACGGAGCAGGTGTTGATTACGCAAACATCGGCCCCCTCTTCAAAATCAACACGGGTATAGCCCGCTGCCTCGAAATCTCTGGCTATGGAGGAGGTTTCCGAAAAGTTGAGTTTACAACCCAGCGTATAAAATGCCACCGTTTGCATGGCCGCAAAGGTAGGCTAATTCATGCTAAAATCCTTGTCAGTCACGGATCGTCCGCGCATGTTGATAATCTGTTTAAAATGGAGGCGCGGATCACGAAGGGTTTGGGATGTGTTTTCGTATCATTGTCGCCGGTCATGAAGACGCTTCTGTATTCCTTTTTTTGTGTATTCCTGGGCTTGCTTTCCGTTGGATGCGGGGGTGGTGGCAAGGCCCCTGCGGCAAAAGAGCACAAAACGGTGTTCCGCTACAACGAGGCTGCGGGAATATCTACGCTTGACCCGGCATTCGCGCGGGATCAGGCCATCATATGGGCTGTTCACCAGATCTACGACGGACTTGTGCAATTGGATGACACGCTCCGTGTGCAGCCGGCCATTGCAAAATCGTGGAAGGTGGATAAAAAAGGATTGCAATATACCTTCACGCTACGCAACGACGTGTATTTTCACGACAGCCCGGTTTTTCCCGGCGGTATAGGAAGAAAGGTGGTCGCCTCCGATTTTGTCTACAGCTTCAACCGGATTGTCGATGACCGTGTGGCGTCACCGGGTTTATGGGTGTTTCAAAATATTGAGCGGGATGCGGAAGGTCACCTCAGTGGGTTGGTGGCGATGAATGACAGCACGCTGAAGATTACACTGTCCAAATCCTATCCTCCCTTTCTGGGGATGTTGTCGATGCCCTATTGCTACGTGGTTCCTCGTGAGGCTGTGGAGAAGTATGGTTCTGAATTCGGAAGAAATCCGGTGGGAACAGGCCCTTTTTATTTTAAGCTTTGGAAAGATGGCATGCGGCTGGTGCTTCATCGCAATCCATCCTATTTTGAAACCGATTCGGCCGGCAACCGGCTTCCTTATTTAGATGCCGTTGCTATTTCGTTCATCAAAGACAAGCAGATCGCATACATGGAATTCCTGAAGGGGAATTTTGATTTTCTTTCCGGAGTGGAAGCCAGCTACAAGGACGAGTTACTGACACTCGACGGCAGACTCCGGAACAAGTTCTCCGATCGGTTTTATATGCTGACCACACCTTATCTGAATACGGAATACCTGGGTTTTCTGATGGATACCACTTTTGAGGCCGGTCGTACGAGTCCGTTCCGGAATAAAAAAGTCAGGCAGGCCATGAACTACGGTTTCAATCGGCGTAAAATGATCAAATACCTGCGCAACAACATTGGTACGCCGGGTGAAGGAGGGTTTATCCCGAAAGGCTTGCCCGGTTACATTTCCGATAGTACGGCCGGATATACCTATGATCCCGTAAAGGCCGCCCGCTTGCTTGTGGAGGCAGGTTATCCGGGAGGGAAAGGACTGCCGGTCATTCGTTTGTCAACCACAGGCTCCTACCTGAACCTTTGTGAAGCCATGCAAAATGAATTGGGAGAGATCGGAGTGGATATCAAGCTGGAAGTGAATACCTCTGCTACTCACCGTGAAATGGTATCCAAATCCAAACTGGCCTTTTTCCGGGGATCCTGGATTGCAGATTATACCGATGCCGAGAACTACCTGGCTCTGTTCTACAGCAAGAACTTTTCTCCCCACGGTCCGAATTACACCCATTTCAGCAATCCCCGTTTTGATGCTTTGTATGAGCGGGCCCTGCAGGAAGTGAATGAAACGAAACGGGTAGAAATGTACAAGGAAATGGACCGCATACTGATCGAGGAAGCTCCCGTGATTGTGTTGTACTACGATCAGGTGGTGCGCATGGTGAGCCGGCAGGTACAGAACCTGGGATGTAACCCCATGAACCTGCTCACCCTGAAACAGGCGAAAGTCGTTGAATAGTTGGAGTTGCCCCGACCTGTTCCTGCCTTGTAATGGAGAAATAGTACATTTGGTCCGACCAAATCGTTTGAAATGGCCCCAAAGCAGCAAGGTGTTTCCCTTCCCGCTGATCGAAAACCACTGATCACGATCCTCGCGATTCTAGCCCTTACCTGGCTGGCCTATCAGCCATCCCTGAAAAACAGCTTTGTGAATTGGGATGATCCCAAGTACCTGCTGGAAAATCACCTCGTTTGGGACCTGACGGGAGACAATGTGAAGGAATTGTTCTTCGGCACAGAATTGAACGGCCGCTCTTACGTGCCCTTGTCGCAGCTTTCCTTTGCCGTTGAAAATTCTTTTATCAAACCTGATTATCGAAAACTCGACCTGTTCCCGGAGTATGCACGACCCATGCACCGGACCAACCTATTGCTGCATTTACTGAATACCCTGCTGGTGTTCATATTCATCCGGATGCTGACACCCGGCAGGCTTATTCCCGCTGCGGTGTGCGCATTGTTCTTTGGCATTCATCCCATGCACGTGGAATCGGTGGCCTGGATCACGGAGCGAAAGGATGTGCTATTCACATTGTTTTTCCTCTGGTCTTCAATTGAGTGGGTCAAATACCTCCGGGGAAGTCCGTCACCCAAGCGTCACTATATCTTCTCGCTGGTATTGTTCGTACTCGGATTGCTGGCCAAGTCGGCTGCCGTTACCCTGCCGGTCGTGCTGGGGCTGATTGTGTATTGGCGTGAGGGCAAAATCACCAAAAAGCATGTGATGTTGCTGGTGCCGTATTTTGTGCTTGCCGTTCTGCACGGTATTGTAACCGTACTTGCCATAGATTCGGTGAATTCCATTGCAGCACCAAGTTCCTTCACTTTTCTGGAGCGGGTCATGTTTGCCGGTTATGGCAACATCATGTACCTGGTAAAGCTGGTTGTTCCTTTTGGCCTTACGAACTATTATCCGTATCCGAACCTGGTGAACGGACATCTGCCGGTTATTTTTTGGGTGGCTCCGGTGTTCGCGCTGGCGATATTCGGGCTGGTATTGATGACCTTCAGAAAAAGCCGTGTGTTTGTTTTCGGCTATTTGTTTTTCCTCGCCAACGTAGCCCTTACGCTCCAATTTGTACCGGTAGGCCCCAACATCATGTGTGAGCGGTACACGTATGTGCCCTACATCGGTTTGTTTTTTATTGTGGGCTATCTCATTGACCGGTTGGTACAGTCTGATGGGAAGGATAACCGGATGGCAGCCCCCTTGTTGGTGTTTCTTGGAGCCGGTGCGGTTATTTTCTCATGGATCACTTTTCAACGAAGCAAGGTTTGGGAAAACAGCGAGGTATTATGGACTGATGTGATCAGCAAGTATCAATACGATGTACCGGTGGCCTATAAAAACAGAGGCAATTTTTACGGGAAAAGAAAGAGGTTTGATCAGGCGTTGGCCGACTATAACATCTTCCTTCAGTTGAAACAGGATGATGCGGGTATTTATGTGAACCGGGGCAACATCCATGGCATGCGCCAGCAACACCAGGAGGCGCTGAACGATTTCACCAAGGCCATCGGCATTGATCCCAAAAACACCGATGCCCTTATCAACCGGGCCATCACTTACAGCATGCAGCATCGGTATGAACTGGCACTGAGCGATTACAACCGTGCATTGCAGCTGACCCCGGAAAAGCGACTTGATGTATACCAGAACCGTGGCTTCACCTATCTGCAGACCGGTCGGTTCAAGGAGGCCATTGAAGATTTCTCAGCTGTGTTGAAAGAGATTCCAGGGAATGATGATGCCTGGTTTTACAGGGGAGTGGCCTATTTTAACTATGGCGACCCCAGGAATGCCCAAAGGGATTTCTCCCAGTGCATCGCGATCAATCCCTCAAATTCAGGAGCGATTTACAACCGGGCATTGGCCTATCGCCGGTTGGGCGACAACACCCACGCACTGGAAGACGCTCAAAGGGCCAAAGCGCTCGGATATGACGTGCCGGATGCCCTTATTCAGCAGCTTCAATCGGGCCAGTGATCTTACGCCGGGAAAATATTGGGCACGACCTTGATGAAGTGGCTGCCACCCTGCGCCACCGGGAAATTCTGTTGAACAAACCGTTTCTGTATAAACTTTACACTTCATGGTACCGTGGTTTCATTCATCATATTCCCGAAGATGTGCAAGGGCAGTGCCTTGAAATTGGTTCGGGCGGAGGATTCCTGAAAGACCTGTACCCCGATATCATTACCTCCGATATCCAGGCCATACCCGGTTGTGACAGGATGTTTGCAGCGGAAGAACTTCCGTTTGAACCTGGCAGTCTGAAGGCCATCTTCATGCTCAATGCATTGCATCACATTCCGGATACCGAAAGTTTTCTTACAAAGGCCGAACAGGCGCTGGCCCCCGGAGGTATCCTGTACATGGTAGAGCCGGCGGTAACCCCTTTCAGCAAATGGGTGTATACGCGTTTTCATCATGAACCTTTCGATGTGCATGCACAGCAATGGTCGTTTCCTGCAACGGGCCCGATGTCGGGTGCCAATGATGCTTTGCCATGGATCATTTTTACACGGGACAGGGACAGGTTTCTGAAATTATTTCCGCATCTTGTTGTGGAACGGATTCGCCTGCATACCCCATTTCGTTACCTGCTCAGCGGCGGCTTCTCATACAAATCGCTGTTGCCGGGATGGGCCTTCGGGCCGGTGAGCGTGGGTGAAGCATGCCTCCGTCCTTTGTTTGCATGGCTGGCATTGTTCCAGGTGATCGTGGTCAGAAAGAAAATTACAGATGGACGCAAGTAAGGAAACCAAAACGATATACAAGCATTTCGAACAGTTTGCGCCTTCCTACCCCAAGTACCGGAAGCGATACAGGTACTATTGGCGTGCAGTGGTGAACTTTTTCAACTATTACATTCATCCCGATCACTCAGTGCTTGAAATCGGCTGTGGCACGGGCGAGACCCTGGCGGCCCTCAAAGGCAAATCAAAGACAGGCATTGATTTCAGTCCGGCCATGGTACGCGTAGCGCATGAGACCCACCCCGAACTGGACATCCGGCTGATGGATGCTGCCGATATACAGTTGGACCGTACCTACGATGTGGTGGTGCTGTCGCATGTGATCGGATACCTCGATAATGTGCAGGATGTGATGGAGTCCGTCAGAAAAGTATGTCACCCGCGCACCCGCATTCTTGTCTCCTACTACAACTTCTTCTGGGAGCCGGTACTGGAACTGGCGGAATGGTTCGGCCTGAAAAGAAAGAGTCCGCGGCAAAACTGGTTGTCTGAGATCGACATCCGCCACATCCTTACCCTCTCCGGATTCGAATCATTCCGTGCACACAGGGGGATGTTGTTTCCGGTGAATATTCCGGTTCTGTCCTGGTTGCTGAACAAATACATGGCCACCTTTCCGCTCCTGAAGGGACTCTGCCTGAACAAATACATTTGCGCACGTCCGATCCCCGAACCGGCACCAGGGTGGGAGCGTGCGTATACAACCACCGTGGTGATTCCGGCCCGAAACGAGGAGGGCAATATAGCCGCGGCCTTGGAAAGACTCCCCGAATTCGGGAAATCCATTGAGGTGATTTTTGTGGAAGGCAATAGTACGGACCAAACCTGGCAACGCATCCAGGAGGTGGTAAAGACCTATGATGGTCCATTCACGGTTCGCATGGCACAGCAGGAAGGGAAGGGCAAAGGGGATGCGGTAAGGAAAGGATACGGCATGGCCACGGGCGACATCCTGATGATCCTGGATGCCGATCTGACGGTGCCGCCGGAAGAGTTGCCGAAGTTCTACAACGCAATCGCTTCCGGTAAAGGTGATTTCATCAACGGATCAAGGTTGGTGTACCCGATGGAAAAGCAAGCCATGCGTTTTCTCAACCTGCTTGGAAACAAATTCTTTAGCAAAGCTTTTTCGTGGTTGTTGAACAACCCGGTGAAAGATACCCTGTGCGGTACCAAAGTGTTGTTCAGGTCGGATTATGAGAAACTGGCCCTGAACCGTTCCTATTTCGGAGAATTCGACCCGTTCGGTGATTTTGATCTGCTCTTCGGGGCCCACAAGATGAACCTCAAGATCATAGACCTTCCCATCCGTTACCGGGAACGCACGTACGGAGACACAAATATCTCACGCTTTTCGCACGGACTTCTCCTGCTACGCATGTGTATATACGCAGCGCAAAAAATAAAATTCAGGATTATCTGAGGCTGGACTTAGGACTGGCGGTTGAGGCGAACATTAACAGCCTTCTTGCCACGATCTCCATCTACCACTTCGTAAGTAACCGGATCACCGTCGGCCACTTTGTCTACCAATCCGCTCACGTGGAAGAAAACGTCTTTGCCGCTATCGGATTGCGTAATGAATCCGAAGCCTTTTTCCGTGTTGTAGAATTTCACGGTGCCACTTTGCAATTCGCTCATAATGCTTAATAATACTGCGGTAAGCCGCGTTCATCGTTATTTATGAGTACCGGAGGTTGGGACAAAACAGAACCACACCGAACCCTACTGATTTATACAATACTAAGAAATTATTTTGCCATCTTCCAAAAAAAAGTTAAAAATATGAAACCATCATTTTAACACTGCCGTTAAAGATGGTACATAGTAATGGGGGTTTTGTTTATTGACAGGGTCCGGTTCTCAAGAGCCGGACCTTGTTGTTTTGTATTACCGGGGTGGAACGGTCTTTTGCTGCAGGGAAGGATCCAGTGCAAACGCTTTCTGGAAGTAGGGTTGAGCCTTTTCCTGCTGACCCGAATTGGCATACGTGATTGCCAGGTTGAAATTCAGGTTGGCATCATTCGGGTGTTGCTGAACACCCGACTCGAGTACCCGGATGGCCTGATCGTATTTTCCCATCATCGCATACAGGATACCGAGCCCGCAGAGATGATCGGACTCAGTGGAGTGAAACTCATACACCAGCCTTTCCAGATAGGGCAGGGCTTCCGCTGGTTTTCCCAATCCGTTCCCAAGCGACAGAGCGATGCTGTAATGCGTATTGATATGGGTGGGCTGAAGCTTCAGCACATTCTGGAAACATTGTACGGCCTGCTCGTGCATCCCCGCCTTCTGATAAGCCATCCCCAGGTTGTACCAGGCATGATGAAAACGCGGGTTGATTTGTGTGGCGGCGGTAAGTTCCTGTATCGCCTGCCCCATCATGGCCCGGTCTTTTCCTCCGTCAGATCGGTTCATCAGTTCCAAACCGTAAAACATCCTGACCAGGGCACTTTGTGATGATGTTTTGCTATCGGTCTCATACAATGAGAGGTTGCTTTTCCAGGCCGGATTACGCGTAACGGTTTTGGCCGTGCCTGCAACCAGGAGCAATGCCAGCACCACATTTCTGCTTGCCGCACTTCCCTTGGTTTCCGACCAACGGTTCAGCAGCCAGCCAACTGCCAGGCAGAACGCCACCGATGGCGTGTACAGGAAACGGTCTGCCAAGGGTGTGCCGGTGTTGATCACAAAGTTGGATGCCACAGAAAAAGTGGCGAAGAAAGCGAAGATGCAAAACGACAACCAGTGACGCTTTTTCCAGTGTTTCAATGCAAACCAGGTCAGCCCTCCCGTTACAAGCAGCGTGAGCCAGGGAGCAGCCTGCGACCATTCCGAGTAAGGTATTTGGTTGTATGAATAATCAAAAGCCAGCGGGTGTGGGTAAACCAGCATTCGCAGGTAGCGACCGGTATTGGCGAACAGGCTGGCCCAGTGTTGTCCGGGGGTGGCCAGCAGGTAGGGGTTGAACATCACGTCACTTTCCTGGGAAGCTACATCGGCGAAGCCTACGAAAGAAAGACGCATGGCCATATACAGTCCGGCTGCCACCAACATGGGTGGTATGGACCGGTACCACCTGGTATTGGGCCCCGATTGGAAAAAGTAATGGGCTGCCGGGATTACGGCCAGAAAAGTGATGGCGCTTTCCTTTGCCGTCATGGCCAGAAAAAAGCAGAGGCCACTCAACCATAGGGCAGCCTTACCCGGTTTGAATGATTGCCGGAGGGCCAGCAGGGAAAACAGCAACGAGAGGATCTCATCGCGGCTTTTGATGTTGGCTACCACCTCCGTATGCAGCGGATGGGCAAGAAAAAGCAATGCCGCCGCCACCGATATCCATTCCCAGCCCTTGGGGGCAAAGTCGCGTACGATCCGTGCAATCAGCCACGCGGTGAGCACGTATAGGACCAGGCCCACGAAATGACCCACAAAAGGGTTCATCGGGAACAACTGGTACTCAATGGCGAACATGGTGGCCGACAAAGGCCTGTACCGGTTCAGGGACTCACCGTAAACACCTGTGAATACATCGTGCGTCCAGATATCGGGGATGCCTGCAAAACCTTGTTTGGTGAAGATGTTGCCGGTAATGAACAGGTAGTCGTCCAATACAAAACCATACGAAAGGGTTTGGCCGTATAGGATCAATCCGAATGCCGAAAGCAGGACCAAAAGATATGGCTTGCTGTGGATCTGCACGCCTGAGGAGCTGACTTCTCAAAATTATGATATTTTTAGCTTCTCAAAACCCGCCCGCAATTTGCTCGAAGGAAAAAAAATAGTGGTGGTGATGCCGGCTTACAACGCCGGGCAAACACTCGAACAAACCTATCGCGAGATTCCACTGGATGTGGTGGATGATGTGGTGCTGGTGGATGATGCCAGTCATGACAACACCCTTGATGTTGCCAACCGCCTCGGCATCCGGCACGTGATCCGCCATCCGCGCAACCGGGGGTATGGCGGGAACCAGAAAACCTGCTATGAGATGGCACTCGGCCTGGGAGCCGATATTGTTATCATGATTCACCCTGATTACCAGTATACCCCCAAGCTGCTGCTGGCCATGGCTTCCATCATTGCCAACGACGTGTACCCGGTGGTGCTGGGTAGCCGCATCCTTGGCAAAGGAGCGCTCAAAGGGGGCATGCCGGTGTACAAGTACCTGGCCAACCGGTTCCTGACTTTCGTTCAGAACTTGCTGACCGGTGAAAAGTTATCCGAGTATCATACGGGGTATCGTGCTTTCCGGCGGGATGTGCTTGAACACATTGCATATGAAAAGAATTCGGATGATTTTGTGTTCGATAACCAGATGCTGTCACAGATCATCATGGCGGGTTATGAGATTGCGGAAGTTACCTGTCCGACCAAATATTTTGCGGAAGCTTCTTCCATCAATTTCATTCGGAGTGCCAAATACGGCATGGGTGTGCTGTCAACCTCCCTTGTGCACTTCCTGCATCGGGCCGGTATCATCCGCAGCCACCTGTATCCCGTTAAAAAATCCTGACCTGTCAGGGACCGGGTTCATTGTATGACCGCCAATTGTCCATATTGTCATCTGCACAACAGCAGGCTCGCATACCGCACCACCGATACCGCGGGAGATACATTTGACGTGCAGGAGTGCAACCTGTGCGGTACTTTTTTTCTTTCGCCTGCGCCTTCAAAGGATCAGTTGGAAGCGGCCTATGATGACACATACTACGGCGAGCGGGAGGATAAATTCAACCCGCTGGTGGAACGGGTGCTCGATGGTTTCCGAAAGAAACGTGCCCGGCTGGTGGCGCATCTGTTGAAAGGGCATGGCCGTGTGCTGGACATCGGGTGTGGGAACGGACGTTTCCTGGCCACATTAAATGGGTTGGGTGATTTTGAGATCCATGGTATTGAAATGCCGGGTAAAGCAGCAAAGCGGGCAATGGCTGTTCCGGGCCTGAACCTGAAAACAGGTGTGCTTGAACCGGGTGATTTCCCGCCGGCCAGCCTGGATGCCATGACCCTGTTTCATGTGGTGGAGCACCTGCCGAATCCTTCGGAGGTATTGGATATGATGACCGGCATGTTGAAGCCGGGAGGTATTGCGGTGGTTTCATTCCCCAACATCGCCAGCCGCCAGGCGCGATGGTTCAAGGGTAAGTGGTTGCACCTCGACCCGCCCAGGCATTTGTGGCTGATGCCACCCGACGGGTTTGTTCAGGTGATGCGGGAACGTGGATTCAGGCTGATCGGGCGCACTGATTTTTCCATCGAATACAATCCGTTCGGCTACCAGCAAAGTCTGTTGAATGCGATTCAGTCGAAACGGGAAGCCTTGTATGAATTCATGAAAGACAACCGGCGCTATCTCGAAGGGTATCCGAGGTTTTGGTTGCAGGTGCAAAAGTGGTTTTACCTGGCTACATTTCCACTGTTCATTCTGATGGATGCGTGGGATGCCCTGTTCCGGAAGTCGGGAACCGTTCAGTTGGTTTTTGCAAGGGAAGGTGGCAACACCACCGACATGACAGGGTAGTGATCCGACAGGTTTTCGGTTCCGATTTCATACGAGACCGGGGTGAATTCCGGACTGTGCAGGATGTAATCGATCCGGAAGGCGGGATAGAGGCCCACGTACGTTTTACCCCATCCTTTCCCGAAGGCATGGAAATCATCCGTAAGACCGTCGGCGATGGTGTGGTAGGCGTATGAGATAGGGGAGTCGTTGAAATCACCACAAATGATTTTCAGGTAAGGGCACTGATCCATATGTGCGCGAATGAGGTCGGCTTGATGGGCCCTTTTCTGGAAAGCGTTTTTCAGCTTGCCGGCAATGCGGCGTGAGTCCTTGAGCGTTTGTCCCTGGTCGCCGTCTCCCGGGTTTTCCAAGAAGTGATAGTCTTCGGCACCGAAGTGCAACGACTGCAGGTGCATGTTGTAGATGCGCACGGTGTCTCCATGGATCACCACATCGGTATAGATACAAATGTTGTTGCCGTTGTCTTCGAACGGTACCTTACCCCGGCGAATCACCGGATAACTGCTGTAGGTGGCGATGCCGAAATGTTGTTTGTGTTTGCGGACATATGCCGTGTACTCAATGTGGGAGTAGCGGGCTTTCCCCAGTACTCTCCGGATGTCCGATTCCCGGATGTGTAAGGCGGTATCCTGGCTGAAGAACTCTTGCAGGCAAACGATGTCTGCCTGCTCCTTCTGCAGGAACTTCATCATTTTTTCCTTGGTTTCCTTCCGGTGGGTCCAGTTGTAATAATCGAACAAACGTACGTTGTAGGTGAGGATACGGATACCTTCTGATTTCAATCCTTCATCGGGAGTGGGGTTGTTCCATTGGAAGAATTGGCGCAGCTGCGAGCATCCGATGATCAGGACAATCAGCGTATAGATGAACATCCGGTCTTTTTTGAATCCCCAGAAGACCAGCAGCACAGTATTGCCTGCCAGCAGCAGGGGGTACCCCAATCCCAGGAATGCGGTGGGCCAGAATGTTTGCGGACTGATGCGCGGGGAAAATACGGCGATCATCAGCCCCAATCCCAATAAGATCTGTGTGATCAGGAATAAGGCCCTCAGGAATGCGCTGATCTTTCTTCGCCGCTTGGTCACTAGGTTTCCTGACTGTATCGGAACAATTTGTCTTTTTCTTCGCGGCTCAGGCTCTCGTAACCCGACCTGGAGATTTTGTCAAGAATGGCATCCATTTCTTGTTGGCGCCGTTTCTTCATCAGGTTGTAGTCTTCATCGGAAACAGGCTTTGGTTTTACATGCCCTCGGCTGACCTTCATGCGTGTTCTTCTTTTTCCTGAGAAGAAGTTTTCAATGGCTTCCCACCATTGATTGAACCCCGTCGTCAGGTCACGACCTTTCTTGAGTTGCAACGAGAAAATGAGTCCGAACAGTGCACCGCCTGCGTGGGCAACGTTACCACCCATGTTATCCATGCGTGCCATAGACATCAGGCTTAGAACGATGGTGAGCAACGCCAGGTATTTCACCTTGACCGGTCCGATCAGCACCAGGTTCACGGAATAATTCGGGGCCATCACCATGGCGGTGATCACAAATGCGAAGAGGGAACCGGAGGCGCCCACCAGCCGGCTGCCGTCAACCACGTGGGGAAACATATATGATGTCAGAACCGTCAGGCCGAAGCTGGCAATGCCTCCGTACATGTAGAGTCCAACGATGCGTTTGTTGCCGATCACATCCAGCAGGATCCTTCCGAAGAAATAGAGGAAGATCATGTTGAACAACAGGTGCCAGAAATCGTAGTGAAGGAAGAGGTGTGTGACCACCGTCCATGGTTTGTACGCCAGTTCACCCAGGTCGTACGGAGCGGCAATCCAGCTGATGATGTCAACGAACGCCATTTGCGCATCCATGCGGTTCACGTAGGCGAAGTTCAGCACGATCTGCAGCAGGAGGGTCAGGACGAACACCACCGCGTTGACCATGATCAGGCGGGTTACCACATTCGCAACCCTGAATTCACGTTTGATCTCCTCCGTCCAGCTTGTCATGTATTGCAATCAGTAAAAAGTTCTGCCCCGGCTGTTCCAGTACTTGATGATAATGAATCCGACCAGTGCACCACCCAGGTGAGCGAAGTGCGCCACCGAGTCGTTGTTCTGAATTCCCATATACAGTTCAAATGCCGCCATGATGGCCACCATGTATTTGGCCTTGATCGGGAATGGCAGGAACAACATGATCATAACGGTATTCGGGAACAGCATGCCGAATCCCAGGAAAATACCGAACACAGCTCCGGATGCACCCACCATACCGATATTGGTGACCCCCCTCAGGCATTGTTGGACGTAGTATACGGCACGTTGTGCTTCTTGTTCGGATGAAAACTCAACGGTGTGGTGGCTGACCCTGAAATCATTGACTTCATTCAGTATTTCGGTTCCCCCGGGAAAATTCCGGTCATCCAATGCAGGGCCGTATTTGTTGGTCAGTTCAATGAACCCGTTCATGTCGGGGTTCTCGGCGAATGCGTGTACTTCGTTCGAAATGGCATTCAGTTCAAGGGTGTTGACGCCCATTTGCAATCCGGCAGCACCCAATCCGCACAACATATAGTAAATGAGAAAGCGTTTCGATCCCCATACGCTTTCCAGCATACGTCCGAACATCCAAAGCATGAACATATTGAAGAAGATATGCATGATGTTGGCATGCATAAAAATGTGTGTTATGAATTGGTGGGGCATGAACTTTTCCGAGCGCCAGTTGTGGAGGCCCAGGATGTCGTCCAGGTCGATGCCCATGCCTGCGAATACGTATTTGGCGGCCAGCATGAGGGCATTGATGATGATCAGGTTCTTGACCACCGGAGGGGTGTTGCCCAATATGCCTTGCCGTGGCTGGTAATAGTTCATCTTGATTTGAAGTTTTGCAACATTTGCTCGGAAGTGATGGTGGTGATCGCAGGCCTTCCATCCGGTGCAACGTTGGGTTGTTTGCAGGCGAACAGGTCATGGATCAGGTTGTCCATTTCTTCCTTGCCAAGCTTCTTTCCCGGTTTAATGGAGGCATTGCGTGCAAGGCTCCGTGCCAGGTTCTCGCGTTTGTCGAGTTTGAATTTGGTTTGGTTGGATTTGTATTGCTCCACCAATTGTTCCAGTTGTCCGCCGGCGCCGGTCTCCGATAAGTCAGCCGGGATGCCGTTCAGCACCACCGTTTGCTTACCGAAATCGGTGATGTCAAATCCGAGGGCCTTCACATCTTCTTCGATCTCTCTCAGGATGTCCAGGTCTTCGGCTTGCAGTTCGATGGTCTCCGGGAACAGGAGTTGCTGGCAACTGCCCTGCGCAGTCTCCAGGTGGTCGAGGAAGCGCTCGTACAGGATGCGTTCATGGGCCAGTTGCTGGTGTATGACCAGCAGTCCGGATTTGATCTGGGTCAGTATATACGTGTTGTGCAGTTGCACCTTGAACTTTTCATCGGTATCATCCTGCTCGTGATCCCAGGCTGCGCTGATAACTTGTTGTTGGGGCTCGTGAATGGATTCCTGCGATGTACGGTGCATCCGAACCGGGGGTATAGCTGTTCGTTGCAGGTCCACCGCCATGTTGAATTCCGTATCGGTTTTGGGTGCTGCCGGCCGGGGTGGTTTGAAGGGGTTGTAATCCGGATCCACTTTCACCTGCGGTGGCCTGATCGTGTGTCCCGGTCCCGGAGGCGGTACATGATCAAAGGCGGATTCCTGTTCAAAGTCCAGGGACGGAGCGATGTTGTATTGTCCGAGTGAACGCTTGATGGTGGATTGCAGGATGGCATACAGGGCCTTCTCATCTTCAAACTTCACCTCGGTTTTGGTCGGGTGGATGTTGACATCGATGGTAGCCGGATCCACATCCAGGAAAACGAAATAGGCGGGATAGGCATCCTCCTGCAAAAGTTCTTTGTAGGCGAACTGAACGGCATGGTGGAGGTACGGGCTTTTGATGAACCTGTTGTTCACGAAGAAATATTGCTCGCCGCGTGTCTTCCTGGAAAATTCGGGTTTGCCGATGAAACCGGAGATGTTTGCGATGCCGGTCTCTTCTTCAAGCGGCACGATGCGTTGGTTGAAATTTTTTCCGAACAGGCTCACCAGTCGTTGCCTCAGGCTTCCCGCCGGCAGTTGGTATACCTCGCTGTCGTTATGGTACAGCGAAAAGGAAATACCAGGATGTGCGATGGCCACCCGGTGGAATTCATCCATGATGTGGCGTGTTTCGACCGGGTTCGACTTCAGGAAATTGCGCCGTGCAGGGATGTTATAAAACAGGTTTTTGACCTGCAGGGTAGAGCCGTCTTGCCCGCCGGCGATCTCATGCAGTTTCACTTCCGAGCCTTCGATCTGCAGTCGCGTGGCCACATCATCTTCGCGCTTTTTGGTAAGCAGTTCCACCTGGGCCACTGCGGCAATGGAAGCCAGTGCTTCGCCACGGAACCCTTTGGTACGTACCGAGAAAATATCTGCGGCATCCCTGATTTTGGAAGTGGCATGTCGCTCAAAACATTTACGGGCGTCGGTAAAACTCATGCCGCAACCATTGTCGGTTACCTGCACCAGGGTGCGTCCGGCATCCTTGATGATCAGCTTGATTTGGTCTGCGCCGGCATCAACGGCGTTTTCCAATAGCTCCTTCACCACCGACGCGGGCCGCTGAATGACTTCTCCGGCTGCGATCTGGTTGGCAACATGGTCTGGTAATATGTCAATGATGTCGGCCAACGACCGGTTAAAGCTTTAGGTAAAGGTATACAATGAGGACCAGCAGCGCCAGGATGATGATCAATCTGCGGTTGGCCAGTTGGGATTGCCTTGAAGCATGCGCTTCAAATGAAAAGCGTTGATCGGAGAGCCGCGGCGGCGGGGTTGTCTGCGTGCTTTTCTCTTGGGCCGACGCTGCTTCTCTTTCAGCCACGCGGATGGTTTTCTCTACCCGCTCTTTCCGCTCATCGTAATACCGCGGTTCATAATTGAACTGCCTCGGTTTACGCGTTTTGAACATGCCGGATAGTATTCCCATGAAATCTGCCGTTTAGACAAAGGTACAAGTTCCTGAGAAAAATGGGGGCATCAGCGGTTGTAACTGCATGCGGCCTTTCCCTGGCAACGATGCGGGGTGAACTAACACCTCCTCGCTCATAACTCATGCCATCGGGAGCGTTGTGGCCTGTCAATTATTTGTACTTTCGAAGTTGAAATGCTTAGGAAACGCTTCCGGAACCGACCCAGCCTGCGCGGATTGATCTATCTCACCGCTGCCGCCTTGGTGGGCATGCCGCTCCAGGCCGATATGAAGCATTTGCCGGATGATCCTTCCCCCGAAGAGAATACCTTGCCCCCGTTCCTGTGTTGCGAAAACCCTTGGGTGGATAGCGTGATGACCGTTCTGACCCCGGATGAAAGGATCGGTCAGCTGTTCATGGTGGCTGCGTATTCCAACCAGGGCGAAAAGCACGAAGAAAACATTTTGTCACTGATCCGCGATCAACACATCGGTGGGTTGATTTTCATGCAGGGTGGTCCCGTGCGTCAGGCGGGATTAACCAACCGTTACCAGGCGGCTTCCAGGATTCCCCTGATGATGGCCATGGATGCGGAATGGGGATTGGCCATGCGGCTCGATAGCACCGTGCAGTATCCCCGGCAAATGGCCCTTGGCGCCATGCAGGGAGATGACATGGTGGAAAGAATGGGTGCAGATATCGCCAGGCAGATGCAGCGCCTGGGTGTGCAAATCAGTTTTTCTCCCGTGGTGGATGTCAACAGCAACCCTGCGAACCCCGTAATCGGGAGCAGGTCATTCGGTGAGAGCAAGGAAAATGTGGCGCGCAAAGGACTTGCTTATATGCGTGGACTGCAGAACGGGCATGTGCTGGCCAATGCCAAACATTTTCCCGGCCACGGAGATACCGACAAAGATTCCCACCTCGCATTGCCGGTTGTGAAACACAGCAGAGCCCGGCTGGATCAGATCGAGCTGTACCCGTTCAAAACCCTGATCGATGCCGGTGTGGGAAGCATCATGGTGGCTCACCTGCACGTACCCGTTCTGGATTCCGCCAAGAACCGTGCGACGACCTTGTCACATGCCGTGGTCACCGACCTCCTCAAAAAACAAATGAATTTCCGTGGCCTCGTGTTCACCGATGCGCTGGGCATGAAAGGTGTAGCCGACTTCAATGCACCCGGTGAGGTGGATGTGAAAGCCCTGCTGGCCGGAAACGATGTGTTGCTGTTTTCCGCAGACGTGCCCAAAGCCATTGAGGGAATCAAAAAAGCGATTGCAGATGGGAAGATCACCCAGAATGAGGTGGATGAACGTTGCCGCCGCATCCTGATGTTCAAGCATTGGGCGGGGCTGGCAAATTGGAAGCCGGTGGATGTCAATCATCTCTATGAAGACCTGAATGACCCTTCCTACGATTTCGCCCAGGCACGCATCGCCGAGGAAGCCATCACGCTGGTGAAAAATGACATGCGCTTGGTACCCCTGATGCAACCGGATACACTCAAAATGGCATCTCTGGCCATTGGTGCCGGAGAAGACAACCCTTTCCAAACCACCATGAAATTGTATGGTGCGGTGGATTGTTTCCAGGCGGGCAACAAATTGAAGGACGATGAAATTAAAAAGTGGGTCAACAAGCTGTCGACATATGAATGTGTGGTGTTGAGTGTGCACAATACATCCCACCGCCCGTCATCCAATTTCGGAGTGACCACCACCACGCAAAAACTGGTGGAGCAACTTGAAGGCAAAACCAAGGTGATCCTGCAACTGTTCGCCAACCCGTACGTGCTGGGAAAGATCCCGTCACTCGCCAAAGCCAATGTCATTGCGGTGGGGTACGAAGAAGGGGAGTGGTTACAAAAAATGAGTGCGGAAGCTTTGTGGGGCGCCATTCCTTTCAAGGGCAAACTTCCGGTGACCGCTGCTGTTGCTTATCCCGCAGGTTACGGCATCGAAACAAAATCACTCAACCGCCTCAGGTATACCGTTCCCGAAGATGCGGGCATCAAAGGCTCTACCTTGCAAAGAATAGATGACCTGGTCAGGGAAGCGATTGACGCCGGGGCATTCCCCGGTTGTCAGGTGCTGGCTGCACGCAACGGATCGGTTTTCTTTTACAAGACCTACGGATACCACACCTATGATAAGAAAGATCCCGTGCTGCCAACGGATATATATGACCTGGCCTCCATCACCAAAGTGGCTGCTTCCACCGCAGCCATCATGTATTGGGTGGATCGCGGCAAGATCAACGTAGATGATACCCTGGGTGCCTACCTGGATTTTCCTCCCGGATGCAACAAGGGAGGCATCGTAATCCGTGACCTGCTCACCCATCAGGCCGGACTTCCCGCCTGGATCCCGTTCTGGAAGGAAACCATGAGCGGAAGAACGCCTTCAACCGATTGGTACCACAAGGTGGGAAACAGCCGCTACCCGCTGCGTGTGATCAAAGGCATGTATGCCCGTGCCGATTTGCCCGACACCATGTACGCCAGGATCAATGCAGCATCTCTGTCTGGCGAGAAAAAGTACCTCTACAGCGACCTGGGGTACTACTACATGAAAAAGATTGTAGAGAAACTGGCAGGTTGTCCATTGGACCATTTTGTGGATTCTGTATTCTACAAACCGATGTCGCTCCCGGCCATCTCATTCAAACCTTTTGAGAAATTCCCTGAAGACCGGATCCCTCCCACGGAAAACGATGTGCTGTTCAGGCAGCAGTTGGTTCAGGGAGAAGTGCATGATCCGGGTGCTGCCATGCTCGGTGGTGTGGGTGGTCATGCCGGCCTGTTTGCCAATGCCGCGTGCCTTGCTGCCATGATGCAGATGTTTCTGAACAAGGGTACCTACGGTGGCAGAAGATACCTGTCGGAAGCCACCCTGAACGAGTTCACGAAATGCCAGTTCTGCATAGAGAACAACCGGCGTGGGATCGGTTTTGATAAACCCGACCCCGACCCCAACAAAGGAGGTTCCGCCTGCAAATGTGCATCGTACCTGAGCTTCGGTCATTCAGGCTTTACAGGTACATTGGCGTGGGCCGATCCGGAGAACGGCTTGCTATACGTGTTCCTGTCGAACCGCGTATACCCGGATGCGGAAAACAAGAAATTACTCTCCATGAATGTACGCACCAACATCCAGGAGGTACTATACGATGCGTTGGTGGACCTGAATCCTTCCACAAAAAAAAATGCGGCCAAACCATAAGCCGCATGCCCGGAAGATCATGAAGGAAAAAAACAAAGTATGAAGATCGGAATCGTATGTTATCCCACCTTTGGTGGAAGCGGTGTTGTAGCAACCGAACTGGGCAAGGCCCTGGCCGCCCGCAACCACGAGGTGCATTTCATATCCTACAGCCAACCGGTGAAACTGGATATATTCAACCGGAACCTGCATTACCATGAAGTGCGCATTCAGGATTACCCGCTCTTCGATTACACCCCCTACGAACTTGCGCTGACCAGCAAACTGGTGGATGTAACCAAGTATGCCGGCCTTGATTTGCTGCATGTGCATTATGCCATTCCACACGCATCTGCTGCATACATGGCCAAGCAGATTCTGGCAAGCTACGGCATTCGTTCACCTTATGTAACCACTTTGCACGGAACGGATATTACATTGGTGGGAAGAGACCAATCTTATGAACCGGTGATTACATTCGCCATCAACCAATCCGACCGGGTAACCGCTGTTTCCGAATACCTCAGGAAAGCAACGTGTGATTACTTTGATATCAACCGGGAGATTGATGTGATTCCCAATTTCATCTGCCCCGACGAATATGCCGGTCCGCCTTCCGCAGACCTGCGCCGCCAGTTTGCTCCCAACGGGGAAAAGCTGCTGATCCATACCAGTAACTTCAGGCCGGTCAAACGGGTGGAGGATGTGGTTGAAGTGTTCGCACGCGTCAGAAAAGTTCGTTCCGACGTTCGGCTGCTCCTTGTTGGCGATGGTCCGAACAAGGTGGGGGTTGAAAAACTATGCCGGGATCTGAACATATGTGAGCACGTGGAAATGCTCGGTAAATTGAAAGATGTGGAGCCGTTGCTACAGATCAGTGACATGTTCCTGCTTACCTCGGAATATGAAAGTTTCGGACTGGCGGCATTGGAGGCGATGGCTGCCGGCGTTCCGGTGGTGTCATCCAACACCGGCGGCATACCGGAGGTCAATGAAGAGGGAGTGTCGGGTTTCCTGTGTAATGTGGGAGATGTGGATGCCATGGCGGCCAGGGTACTCGAGGCATTCGGAGATGAATCGTTGTTAAAGAAACTCCAGGCAGGTGCCAGGAAACGGGCGGAAATGTTTGACATCCGGACGGTGCTGCCCCTCTATGAAAACCTGTACCGGGAAGTTGTCAGCGCAAAGGTGGAGGCGCACTGACCTCAGCCTCCGACGCGTTTTACCTTGAATCCCTTTTCCTGCAGGAAGGCCAGGATCCGGTCGCGGAACATCCCCTGGATAAAGATTTCTCCATCTTTTACCGTGCCCCCTGTGGCCAGTTTTGATTTCAGTTCACGGGCCAGGTTCTGAAGGGCTTCGTCACTTCCTTCAAATCCTTTGATAAGCGTGCCCGGTTTTCCGGCCCGGTGCTTCTTTTCAAAATGCACGGTGAGCAATTGGTCGGAAGGTGCAACCTCTTCCTGTTCCTCGTCTTCTCCCATGCGGTTCACCGCATCCGGATCGGTGGAATATACGAGTTGGCTGAAGTCGTTGAGGGTCTTCTTTTTCTTGTTCATGCGATACGTGTGCTGTCGGTAATGATAAAGGTATGAATCGTTGCCGGCCGGATCAAGGCTTCCGGTAGATCATTTCGTTGTAAAGCAGGTTGTGGTTGTATTGCTGGACAATGGCCTGCGTGGTTTTCTGAATATACGGCAGCTCGGTGGATTTCGGTTCCAGGATGTTTCGGGTTTGCAGCGGATCTTTTTGCAGATCATACAAGCCCACACTTCCCTCTGTGGTCATCTGGTAAATGTATTTGTCGGTGATCAACTGATACACCCCATTCAGGAAGGTGATGGCGCAATCGGGTATCCGGGGTGAAAATACGCTGTTGCCGAATGCCACATACGGTTGATCGTATCCGATGTAATCCAGGATGCTGGGCATAATATCCACCTGTTGTGCGATGCCCTTCCGTATCTGGGGGAGCGAATCGGTCGGGTGGAAGAACAGAATCGGTATTCTGAACTTGCCTGTGCTGGTTGACCCCGTCGGTGTTAGCTCCATGCCCGTATGATCTGCAGTGATCACGAACAACGTGTGCTGATAAAACGGGTAGGTTTTGAGCCTGTTGAACAATGCCCGCAACGCATGATCGGTATAGGCGATGGCCGGCAAAACAGGAAATTCGGAAGCGGGAGGGGAATACCCGTTGTCGTCGGGAACAACGAATGGGTGGTGGGAGGAGATGGAAAACAGCGTGGTGAAAAAAGGCTCGGGGTAGGTGGCCAGGGTTCGGGCGAAGAAAGGAAAGAACAGGTGATCGGGGATGCCCCAGTGTCCGTCGTAATCATCGGCCACAGGGTATTCCGAACGTCCCAGGTAATGATCTACGCCTGCCAGGGCGCAGAAATCATCGAAGCCCATGGTGCCGTTGGTGCCGCCATGAAAGAAGGAGGTGTGGTATCCCTTCTTTTTCAATAGGTGCGGCAGGGCATCCATGGCATTCCCGGAAAAGGGGGAAAGGAGATAGGGGTCGTTCATCAGGTTGGGTATGCCGCTGAGGATGGCAGGCACTCCCTCGATGGACTTCTTGGCGTTGGCTATGCCGGCAGGATAGGACCTTCCGAGCTGCATCAGGGAATCCAGGAACGGGGTGAACCCCTGGAGGCTTCCATACCCGGTGTATTCAGCAGAGAAACTTTCCAGGATGATGATGCAAATGTTGTCGGGTTTAAACGCCTTGGCCGCAGGTTGATGAATGATCGGGTATACCTGTTCGGCTTCCACCTCATCCATAAAGTGCAGCTCTTCGATGGGTGCCGCCCCCATCGTCTTTAAGATGCAGAATGGGGTGTTCAGTACGTAGGGTGTATGCTCCGGACTGGCATACCGGCCCGCGGTTACCAGATGGATCGGACGTTCCTGGAACCCTCCCCGGATACCGATGACCACGAGGGCGTTGGTTGTTAGGAAGAGGATGCCGGCGGCCACATAATTCATGCGCCCCGGAAGCATCAGGACCTGCCGTGTGTTGCGCAGCCAAAGCCGGTCGAGCCACCAGGCGGCCAGGGTGATGAGCACGGTGAGCGTGGGAATGTACCAGAAGTCAGACACAAACCGGGGAATCAGGTTGATCACGTCATTTCCTGTTCCGGCGAGGAGGAACAGGTCGGCGGTGGACCGCTTGCCGGTGAATTTGAAGTATTCGCTGTCGATCAGGTTGAAAAGAGCAGCAGCAAAGATACCGGCGACAAAAAGTACGTGCGAGGTATTCCTGAACAGACGTTTGCGAACGAAAGGGAAAGGCAACAGAGAAAATATCAGCGCCGGCCAGCACAACATGGCCAGGGCAGAAGCATCGAAACGCAGGCCGGAAAGCCAGATCTGCAGCCAGTCGTACCCGCTCATGTGCACCGGATTCAGGGCGATGAAAACCAGCCTTGTGAGCAACAGGCATCCGAGCACCGCCAACATACGTCTGAAAGTAAGCCGAATCAGTGCAATTTCACGAAACATGTAGGCAAAGCTACCAAATTCCTAAGCGAATTAATCCTGGCTTTATGCATAGGTTTGTAATATTCTGGCCTTCTTTTTAACTTCGCTCACCGTTTGTTTTTGGCACGCAAATTGTCTGAGTGGACGGTAATAACTACAAACCAAACCTAAGAAAATGAAAAAGCTGACAAAACTGATGTTGTTCCTGATGGCCGGTGCATCTACGGTCTTCGTAAGTTGTAACAAGGATGACGATGAGAATACCGACAAATCTCCCACCATCAACTTCGTGGGTGGATCCGGATATGTTGATGCCAACGTGCAACTGACCGTGAACGATGCTTTCAAAGTGGGTATCACCGCATCTTCAAACGCAACCAGCAGCACCAAGCTGGTAAGCTTCAAGGTGGTTCGTACCGCCAACAATACGCCTGTAACCGTGCTGGATTCAACCATCAGCACAAAAACGTTCGGAACCTGGACCGGTAACTTCACTGCCCAGAGCACTGCTACCACCGAAAACTGGACGTTCACTGTTACTGACGCCGACGGCGAATCTGCAACTGCAACATTCACCATCCAAACCGTAGCTGCAGGTCCTATTTCCACTTACACCGCAAAGCAGGCAGGTGCCCAATCCAACTCTACACTGGGTAGCTTCATTGATCTGACCGGCGGTAACATTTACCTTTCTTCGGCTGCGGTCACCAACCAGGCGAATGTAGATGCCGTTTATTTCAACGGTGCTGGCAATGCCACCATCGGTTCGGTAACAGACAGCGAAGCCAAAGGCATTTTCTCTACGCTTCCCTTCACTACCACCAACAACCAAACTACATTTGTAGACCTGACTTCAAGCATGTCTACAAGCCAGTTCGATGCCATCACAGACGATTCAGGTATCCTGAATGCTTTGGGCACGCCGACTGCTACACAGATTTCAGGTCTTGCCGTTAACAGCATCGTTGGATTCAAAACTGCCGATGGAAAATACGGTCTTGTGAAAGTAACTGCCCTTACCGCCGGTAACACAGGCAGCATGACCTGCACCATCAAGGTTCAGCAATAACATATCATTCCACGGAATGGGAAAGAGGCTCCATTCCGGAGCCTCTTTTTTTTGGTGCAATTGCTGTCCCTGTAACTTTTGGTATATTAATTGTTTTGCTGATCCGTCGAAACAATGAATCAAACTGATCAAAATGAAAAAACTTACCCTGGGTATTTTATTTTCCTTGGCTTGCGTATGCGCTGTTTTCTTGGGTTGCGGAAAGAAGAATGTTGACAAATCTCCCGGCATCAGTTTTGTGAACGGAGCCGGATATGTTGCTTCCGATGTGCAGTTGACTGCAAAGGATACCTTCCGGGTGGGTATCACGGCATCTTCGAGTACCACAAGCGGCGCAGAGTTGGTGAAATTCACCGTGGTCCGTGTGTTCCATTCAGCGGTAACCGTGCTGGATTCAATCATCAATGCCAAGTCATTCGGACCCTGGACGGGTACATTCATTGCTAATAGCAACGTAGGCAGTGAAGAGTGGAGGTTCTTCGTTACCGATGCAGATGGAGAAACGGCATCGAAGATTATGACCATTCAAACTACGGAGCGCCCCATTGCAACTTACACCGACATAAAGGCTGATGCGCAATTGCCGTCAACCCATACGGTAGGCAGCATTCTCGACCTGACCGCCGGTGTCGTGTTCCCTTCGTCGACTGCAACCTATGATGATTCCCCGGCGGTGAATGTGCAGGCACTGTATTTCAATGGTTCGGGCAATGCCACCATCGGCTCGCTGGACGACAGCGAAACCGGAGATGTTTTCAATACGTTCCGAAATTCTTTCAGAAGTGACACAATCAAACTGGTTTATTACGACCTGCAAAACCTCCGTTTCAAAGACCTTTCCTCCGGCATGTCTACCGGTGCGTTCGATGCCGTTGCAGACAATGCCGGAATTGCAGATGCGGTGGGTACACCTTTGGCCGTTAAGGTTGCTAATCTGGCCGTCAACAGCATCATCGGGTTTAAAACCAGCGACGATGTCTACGGCCTGCTGAAAGTAACCGACTTGGTTCCGGGTGACTCAGGCAGTATCACCTACACCGTCAAGGTGCAGCAATAACATTGCATACCCTGGAATGGGAAAGAGGCTTCACATCGGAGCCTCTTTTTTTCTTGCCATTTGGAAATCCCATACTTTGATATAATTTTGTTCACCTAAACCAAACCCCGTATCTTCATGAAGAAGCTAGTTGGTATTATGATGGTGTCAGGAATGGCATTGTTGGCTGCATGTGGAGGCCAAAGCGAAGAAGAAAAAGCAGCACAGGAACAGGCAAGGCTAGACTCGATCGCACAGGCCGAGCAAGCCAACCAGGAAGCCGAAATGGCCGCCGAACAACATCGCATTGATTCCCTGGCGCAGATCGCCGCGGATACCACCAAAGTGGACAGCACCGCTACTAACGGTACCAAGACCGAGTAACGACTTGAAAACTGATCATGAAAGGGTGGCCAGAAGGTCACCCTTTTTTTATGGATGTGCATGTGCACATCCTTTTTGATATTTTTGCTCCGGTGTCTTAAGTAAACCCTGCATGAAATTCGAACGAAGGAAATACAGCAACCGGCAGCTGACCGATTTGTACCGGGCACTGCTGACCCCAAGGCTGATCGAGGAGAAAATGCTGGTACTCCTGCGGCAGGGGAGAATCTCAAAGTGGTTCTCCGGGATCGGACAGGAAGCCATTTCCGTGGGCGCCACCCTGGCATTGGACGACGATGAGTTCATCCTGCCCATGCACCGCAACCTGGGCGTGTTCACCGGCCGCAATGTACCGCTCGAACGCCTGTTCGCCCAGTTCCAGGGCAAAGCATCCGGCTTTACCAAAGGCCGCGACCGCTCGTTCCATTTCGGTTCCATGGAACACCACATCATAGGGATGATCAGCCACCTCGGACCCCAGCTCGGTATTGCCGATGGCATAGCCCTGGCACATAAGCTGAACAAAGAACCAAAAGTAACCGCCGTGTTCACCGGCGACGGTGCCACCAGCGAAGGCGACTTTCACGAAGCACTGAACGTAGCCGCCGTATGGGACCTGCCCGTTTTGTTTGTGATCGAGAACAACGGGTACGGACTTTCAACTCCATCCCGCGAACAGTTCCGCTGTGAGTATATGATTGATAAAGCCAAAGGATACGGCATGGAGGCAGTGCAGATCGATGGCAACAACATCCTCGAAGTATATTATACCTTCCGGCAACTGGCCCGATCCGTCAGAAAGAACCCCCGCCCTGTTATGGTGGAATGCCTCACCTTTCGCATGCGCGGGCACGAAGAAGCTTCAGGTACCAAATATGTTCCCACCGAACTGATGGACCATTGGGCAAAAAAAGACCCCCTGGTCAATTACGAATCCTACCTGCTCGAAGAAGGTGTGATCACCAAACAGGAGCAACAACAGATTCGCGACGAGATTAAATCCGCGATTCAGGCCGCATTGGATATCGCCTTTGCCGAACCCGCTATTGAAGCCCATACTGCTGAGGAAGTCGCTGATGTATATCAAGACCATACACCGGTATTGCCATCTGTACCATCCGGTCAGGTCCGTGATTTACGTTTTGTAGATGCCGTGAGCGAAGGCCTCCGTCAATCCATGGAAACCTTCCCGAACCTGGTGATCATGGGGCAGGATGTGGCAGAGTACGGAGGTGTTTTTAAAGTCACCGAAGGCTTTACCGATGCATTCGGCCGCGACAGGGTGCGCAACACCCCGCTATGTGAAAGTGCCATCGTGGGTGCGGCACTCGGACTTTCCATGCATGGATACAAGGCCATAGTGGAAATGCAGTTTGCAGATTTTGTGACCTGTGGCTTCAACCAAATTGTGAACAACCTGGCCAAGCTCCATTACCGCTGGGGAAGGTTTGCCGATGTGGTGGTGCGCATGCCCACCGGGGCAGGCGTCTCCGCAGGCCCATTCCATTCCCAATCCAATGAAGCCTGGTTCACACATACACCCGGACTCAAAGTCGTGTACCCGGCCTTCCCCGAAGATGCCAAGGGGTTGCTCATAGCCGCCATCGAAGATCCGAACCCGGTGATGTTTTTTGAACACAAAGCCCTCTACAGAAGTGTAACGGGGCCGGTGCATGATGACTGCTTCGCCATGGAACTCGGCAAGGCCAGGTGTGTGAGGGAAGGAGAAGATATCACCATTGTTACCTACGGTTTCGGGGTGCACTGGGCCCTCGAAGTGCTCGACCGCCACCCGGAAATATCCGCCGACCTGATTGATCTGAGAACCCTGGTGCCTCTGGATACGGATACCCTTCTTGAAAGCGTAAGGAAAACCGGAAAGGCCATCGTGTTGCATGAAGATACGCTGACCGGCGGGTTTGGTGGCGAAATAGCATCCCTGATCACCGAGCGTGCATTTGAATCGCTGGATGGCCCGGTTGTGCGCTGCGGGTCGTTGGATACCCCGATACCCTTTACATCTTCCCTGGAAACGAACTTTCTTCCTATGGAAAGATTTGAATCGAAGTTGCTGGAGCTTTGGTCATACTGACCGCAAAAGACATGTGAAAAATAACCTATCTTGTTGGGGATGATCCTGAAGAAGCCGGGTAAGAAGGAAGAAGCATTGTGGATTGGTTTCTACATGCTGCCATTCGTAGCATTGATCGCTCCGAACAACCGGTCTGTTCCTTTCGGTCTTCTGCTGGGCACGTTGAGCGGCCTGCTGGCGATTCTGGTTTTCCTGCTTGTCAGGCGCCACAAGAGGTGGGTGCGTTGGGTCACCCAGGCGGGCTGCATCCTGCTGGCGGTTGCGGTGAATTCCATCTACCAGAAAGAGGTTGTTTACAGGTTGAACAACAGGCTGGACGAGAAATACTACCGGAGCGGACAAATCAGGTCAAGGGTTCGCATAGTGGATGGACAGCGGCAGGGTGTATGGATGTCATGGCACGAGAACGGGTTCCTGGAAGAAAGGGGATATTTTATTCACGATCAACCGGCGGGCAAATGGCTGTATTACTTTGACAACGGACGCCGGGAACAGGAAGGAGTGTATGTAAACGGTGTAAAAACAGGCATCTGGCGATGGTGGTACCAGAATGGCGGATTCAGGGCCCGCATGCACTACCTGAACGACAAGCTGTACGGAAGCTGGGTGTATTGGCACGAGAACGGCAACATCGCTGAGTTCGGCGACTTCAGGAACAACTATGAGTTGGGTAAATGGCTCTACCAGGACGAGCAGAAAGACATCGGAAGGATCCGGTGGTTTAACAAAGGCAAATTAACAGATGAGCTTATCTTCAGACAATAGGTGGGTGGCGCACCGCGGACAAATCACACCGCTCGCGTCCTGTTTGATACCGGTCAACGACCTTGCCATCATGCGTGGCTACGGTATGTTCGATTATTTCAGAACCTATAACGGGCATCCGTTTCATATGCCCGATCATCTCAACCGCTTCGAGCATTCTGCGGCGCAGCTTGGATTGTCTACCACCATGCCCCGTGAAGAACTGCAGGCAACCATCGAACAACTGCTGAAAGCACAACCTCTTCGGGATGCGGGCATACGTCTGCTGCTCACAGGCGGGTATTCTGCAGACAGCATGACATCTGAGTCTCCCAACCTGTTCGTGTTGTCGGAGCCGCTGCCGGTATTTAACTCCCAACAGTTTGCCGAAGGTGTACACCTGATGCTTTCGGCATTCGACCGGGAACTTCCCCAGGTGAAAACCATCAACTACCTGCAAAGCATCCGCCTGCTTCCGGAACGGAAAAAGAACAACCAGTATGAGGTGCTATACCACGGTAAGTCAGGCGTGACGGAGGCTTCCAGAAGCAATTTCTTCCTGGTGAAAAACGGAACGGTACGAACCACCGGTGAAAACGTATTGTTGGGTATCACCAGAAAAGTGGTGCTGGGTCTGGCCGGGAAACTGGGTATTCCGGTGGTGCAGGAACGAGTGGAGGTAGATGCGTTGTATGATGCCGATGAGGCGTTTCTGACCGGAACCAACACGAAGGTCATGCCGGTGGTGAAGGTGGGCGAACAAACGATCGGGAACGGACAACCCGGGGAAGTAACGCGGGCATTGATGGATGCATTCAACGCCTACACCGAACAATGGGGAACAATCAGGCCCTGAGTTCTTCAAGCACTTCGCCGCCCACCAGTTCCGACAGGTCAAGGCGATAGCGCAGTTCTTCCAGGGCAGCCGTTCCTTTTACCGGACGCGAACGGAGATAATGACGGAAGTCCCCCGGACTGCTGAAGAAGTACTCCCGCTCTCCCCTGAGGTTCTTATCTTCCCAGATCACACCGTATACCTCCTTGCCGGATTTCAGCTTAAACCGGCACACCCGATACATATAATAAGCAAGTTCCTGGCTCGTCATGGCGCTGAGTTTTTCTTTGGCATGATTACGACCTCATCCTTTCCAGGGTTAAAAAAAGCGGGTCATACTTTTCAACATTTTTTTCACAAAGGTGCCGGACCTCCTTTCGGCAAAGGCCATCATTCAACCAATCCTGCTATCTTTGTTTGTAATGGAACCAGTAACGCATTTGCGATCTTCACGCATTCTCGACCTGCCTTCCCAGGACCGGCCGAGAGAAAAGATGCGATCCAAAGGCGCACGGTCCCTTTCCGATTCCGAACTACTTGCCATCCTGCTCAGGTCGGGAAATGCCGATCGTTCTGCCGTTGACCTTTCCCGGGATATCCTGCAAGCCGTTAACCACAACCTGTCAGCCCTCTCGCGGCTTACCCTGGGTGACTTATGCAAGTTCAAAGGCATGGGAGAAGCCAAGGCCATGTCGGTACTTGCCGCCCTGGAGTTGGGTCGCCGGCGCCGGGCAACCGAGGTCACCCGCGATGCGGGAATAGGTTCCAGCAGCGATGCATTCGCATACATCGGCCCACACCTCGAAGATTTGCAGCATGAAGAATTCTGGGTGATTCTCATGAACAGGGCCAACCGGGTGATCGGTTTGTTTCCAGTGAGCAGCGGCGGCATCACCGGCACCGTTGCCGACCCCAGGGTCATTTTCAGGCTTGCCCTGGAACACCATGCGTGCGGCATGATTCTCTGTCATAACCACCCCTCGGGCCAATTGAAGCCCAGCGATGCCGATAAGGCACTCACCCGTAAATTGTGTGAGGCCGGACACAACCTCGAAATCCAGGTGCTCGATCACCTTATCGTAGGTACGGACGGATATTATAGCTTTGCAGACGAAGGCATGCTGCCTTAGCCATCATACGATATGCTCAAGTTACTGACCGTTGTAGGTGCCCGTCCGCAGATCATCAAAGCGTCTGCAATCAGTCGCGTGATCGCAACGCAATACGGCGACGATATGCGTGATATCATGTTGCATACCGGGCAACATTATGATGCGGATATGTCAGAGATCTTCTTTCGTGAACTGGGCATGCCCGAACCCGCATACAATCTCCAGGTGGGTTCGTCTTCCCATGCACGGCAAACCGCCCGCATGATGGAAGGAATAGAGGAGGTGCTGATCACCGAGAAACCCGACATCCTGCTGGTGTACGGTGATACCAACTCCACACTGGCAGGTGCACTTGCCGCCACCAAGCTGAAAGTACCTGTTGCGCATGTGGAGGCCGGACTGCGATCTTTTAGAAAAAGCATGCCCGAAGAAATCAACCGCATCCTCACCGACCAGGTGTCTTCCTATTTGTTCTGCCCCACCGATACGGCCATCGGCAACCTGGCTAAGGAGGGCTTTCCCGCGCCGGGAGCCAAAGGGCCTTACAGTGCCGACTTACCGGCCGTATGCAAAGGCGGAGATGTGATGTTTGACAACGTGCTGCACTTCTCATCAGGTGCCAACCAGGCAAACGAAGCTTTTTTCAACGACCTGGATATAATACCCGGGGAGTACATACTTGCCACCGTTCATCGCGACAACAACACCAATCATCCCCACAGGCTGAATGCCATCATCAAGGCCCTGCTCGGTATCGTCGAAGATGAGAAACGCACCGTGCTGCTGCCCGTTCATCCGCGCATGCGAAAAGCCATTGAAGATCACCTGGCACCGGCGCTGGGGAAAGCATTGAAATCGCAACCGGGGCTGCGGATCGTGCCGCCTGTCGGGTACCTGGACATGATTCGCCTGGAGGCGCATGCACGGTTGATCATGACCGATTCCGGCGGACTTCAGAAAGAAGCTTTCTTCTTCCGCAAACCATGCGTGGTTCTTCGGCGTGAAACCGAATGGGTGGAACTGGTGGCCTGTGGTAACAGCAAACTTGCCGATGCCGATGAAGAAGCGATCAGGATGGCATATGAAGAAATGATCCAATACCAGGGTGCTGAATTCCCGGACATCTTCGGTAACGGACATGCCGCCGAATTCATTTGCCAGTTTCTTACCGACAATCCTCCGGCAACATCATGATACTCGTCTACTGTGAAAAGATAAGTCCGCGACTCGTCTATTCCGCGCGCACGCTGCTTTCTGTGCTGGATGAGGAGGTGAGCTTTACTTCTTCCATTGAAGAAGCAAAGGAGCATACCGGCCCCCGCATCTGGTATTGCCAACTGCAGGTGGCGGAGGGTGTGCACGTTTATCCGGCAGGGCTTCTGACCGACCGTGGTATCAACGACATAACGGTGCCGGTGATGAAATGGAAACATACGCAGGCCCTGTTCCCGTCTCCGCATCATGCCGGTTTTCCGTTCGATGTGTTTTCTGCGGCGTTTTACATGTTGTCCAGGTACGAAGAATACCTGCCTCACCGGAGTGATGAACATGCCCGGTTCGAGGCGAAGGAATCGCTGGCGTTCACCCATGAATTCCTCGAAGAACCCGTGGTGGATTACTGGGCCATTGCCCTGGCCGAAGAACTGACACAACATTACCCGTATCTCAACCGGGCCGATCGCCGATACACCTATCGTTCCACCATCGATATAGACAATGCATTTGCCTACCGTGAAAAAGGAATGATGCGCACGCTGGGTGGTTATGCACGGTCTTTGGTGAAGTTCAGGCTCAGCGAGGTGATGCTCCGCACACGTGTGTTGGTTGGCAAGCAACGCGACCCCTATGATACCTATGATCAGTTGCGCGCCATTCATACCCAATACGGCATCCGCCCCACCTGGTTCTTTCTTTTGGCGGATTATGGAGTGAACGACAAGAACGTTCCTTTTCACAACCGCAAGTTCCAGTCACTCATTAAACTCCTGGCCGATTACGGTGATGCCGGCATTCATCCGTCCTTCGGATCGGCCAGGGATCCCCGCAAGCTGGCCACGGAGATCGAAAGACTTTCAGGCATCCTGAACAGGGAGATCATCCGCTCCAGGCAACATTTCCTGAAACTGGAATTCCCGAAAACATACCGCCAATTGATCCTGCATGACGTCCGCGAAGACCATACCCTGGGCTTTGCTTCAAGGATCGGTTTCCGCGCCGGTACCTGTCACCCGTACCTGTTTTATGACCTTGAGCGGGAAGAGACAACCGATCTGACCATCGTGCCGTTCCAGGTGATGGATGCCACCTTGCGGTACTACATGAAAGTGGAACCCTCCGAGGTGATCGCACGCATCCGGCCTGTTATTGACCGGGTGAGAGAGGTGAAGGGGTGTTTCGTGAGCCTTTGGCACAACGAGTCACTCAGTGAAAATGCCATATGGAAAGGATGGAATGGCGTGTACGAGGAGGTGGTGCGTGAAGCTTCCAAAACCGGGTGAAAAACTTCAGGACCATACCGCATGACCGGATTGACCGGGCAACCTGGGATCACTGTGTGATGCAGGATCCCAACGGATTGCCGTATGCGCAAAGCTGGTTTCTGGATGTGGTTGCGCCCGAATGGAGCGGATTGGTGTACGGCGATTACGAATTGGTTTTTCCGCTCACCTGCAGAAAAAAGTGGGGCATGACCTATATGATGCAGCCTCCGTTTACTCAGCAGTTGGGATGGTTCGGGCATGCAGGTGCGGAGGTCACAACGAAAGACATCCTGTCTGCCTTGCCCGGCGATATCCGGTTGATCGTGTACAACCTGCACCAGGGCATTGCTGAAGTACCGGGAACGGAAGTTCGTTGGAACCGGAATGTATGCCTGGATCTCTCCTCCGAAACAGATGACATCCGTAAAGGGTATTCCACCAACCTGAAAAGAAACCTGAAGCGCGCTGCCAATGGTGGTATAGTGATACAGGATGGGAATGACCTTGAGCCGGTGATCCGGATGTTCAGGGAGAACAGGGGCAAAGACCTGGCGGGGTTGAATGATGCCATATATGATGTGCTGAGAAATATTTACAGGTCAGCCAGGGACAACGCAGGCGCAGATATCCTTTATGCTTTTGATCCGGAAGGTAGTTTGATGGGCGGGGTCATGTTTTTGCAATGGAAAGACCGAACCATCTTTTCATTTTCCGGTTTAAGTGAAGAAGGAAAGAAGCAAGGTGCGATGGCAGCCATTGTAGATGAGATGATCGGCCGTAAAGCGGGACGTGCAGGAAGCATGCTGGATTTTGAAGGCAGCAATGATGAAAACCTGGCCAGGTTCTATATGAGCTTCGGTTCGCAGGAAATGAAGTATGCAACGGTTCGTATCAATCGCCTGCCGTGGTATGTGAAGTGGTTAAAACGTGGGTGATGGATGAATGGTTGAAGATACTGCCGATCGTGTTGCTGAGTACTGTGAAGTTCGCTGTGGCGTTTCCTGTGGCATACGGTGCCGGACTTTCACCCTGGGCAATGTGGGCATCTACGGTCACCGGTGGTGGAGCAGGGGTGTTGTGTTTCGGCTTGATGAGCGAACGCATCAGCGAATGGTGGATACGCAGGATGCACAAACGCCATGAAAAACATCCCAAGCGAATTTTTACCCGTCGCAACCGCAACATTGTTCATGTTCTACGCCATTATGGTTTGCCCGGTATCGCGCTGCTGACACCGGTGTTATTCTCCATTCCCCTGGGTACCTTCCTGGCGTTCCGGTATTTTCACCACCAGCCGGCCAAGGTATTCCTGTACCTGCTTGCATCGGTGGTGTTGTGGTCGTCGGTGCTGTCGAACTTCGGCAGCGTGGTACATCTCATCGTACCATAAAAAAACCCCGCTTGTGCGGGGCTTCTGATCAGTTGTCTTTTTTATGACATTCTTCCTTCGACTTGCAACACTTCTTCTGTGCGTCTTTGGAACATTCCTTTGAACAATCTTTTGTACATTTTTTCTTCTTCTTGCTGTCTTTGTCCTTATCATCCTTGTCGTGATGCCAGGCAACGGTGGTGGCAGCCGCAGATGAAAGGGTCAGTGCCGAGGCGGAAAACGTGCCGGCCATCAGGGCCAGGGCAAGCGCTAAGGTGATCTTCTTCATAGGTGAATGTTTTAGGTATATGTTTTCAATTTACAACAACCGCGCCGATTTGTCAACCCCTGCCGGTCCAGGCGGCCAGCGGGCTTTGCTTTCCTTTGACCACATCCCCCAGCTTCACCTTGATGTCGGCATCCACAGGCACGAGGATATCAAGCCTTGAGCCGAACTTGATGAAGCCCATCTCTTCACCCTGGGTGGCCTTGGCGTTTTCTTTCGCATAGTATACGATGCGACGCGCCAGGGCACCCGCGATCTGCCTGAACAGGATTTCGCCGCCGTTTGCATGTTTTACCACGATGGTGGTGCGTTCATTTTCCGTGGATGATTTGGGATGCCATGCCACGAGGTATTTGCCCGGATGGTATTTGGTATAACTGACGGTGCCCGAAATGGGATACCAGTTGATATGCACATTCAACGGCGACATGAACACCGAAATCTGGATGCGTTTGCCCTTGAAATACTCCGGTTCCTCCACTTCCTCAATCACCACCACTTTGCCATCGCAGGGTGATAGCACCAGGGCGTCATCCGGTTTGGAAGCGCGGTCGGGAACCCGGAAGAAGTAAAGAATGATAAGCAGCACAATCACGGCGGCAACCGACAGCGGAACCGACAGGAACTCCGGCAGGAACCGGTGAAATACGAATACCAACAGTGCACACGCCATGGTGGCGATGAAAATAGTGGCTTTGCCTTCTCTGTGTAATTTCATGGGATCGGAATAGAATTCAAACCTAAGCAAAAAGATTTTTTGAAATAGTGTATACCGACTTCCTTCACATCAACAACCAAAGGGTCAGGTAAGCAGGTGCCGCAGAAAGCAACTGGCTGTCGAACCGGTCCAGGAGGCCTCCGTGGCCGGGCAGCAATCCGCCTGTGTCTTTTGCACCCACACTGCGCTTGATCACCGAAACCGACAAATCACCCAACGTACCGGTTACCATCACCACAGCTGCAAATGCTGCGCACTGCCACCACGCGGTTCCCTCGGGCATGAACGGGGTGGCAAAATAGGAAGCCGCAATGCCTGTCAGAAAACCTCCTGCGGCGCCTTCCCATGTTTTCTTAGGGGAAACCCGCTCCAGAAGTTTGTGCTTTCCGAAAAAGCGCCCTGACAGGTAGGCGAATGTGTCATAGATCCAGATGGTGGCAAAGTAAAACATGACAACACCGGCTTGGTACCGGTCGGATACCTGAAGTCCCATGATGCCGATCAATGCCATCGGTAACGCGATGTACAGCACAGCGAAAAACGTATGGGCGATGTCGTGATACGGTTTGGCTGACTTGTTGAATACCGTGTCTGCAATCCCGAAAAAGGGAAGGAGGAGGGTGGCGACAAGCAAGGTGGGGTCATGCATTTTTACACACATGAACGCCCCGGCTACGAGGGTAAGCCCCGTGAGTGTGCCCAGCAAACGCTTGGGCCTGGCATCGGTGGTGTTGATCATGCGGTAGTATTCCCACTGGCCACCGGCGGTGATCAGCATCACCAGGGCAAACAGCGACCACTCACTGTAAAGAATACCCGAGATCATCACCACCAGAAAGATGGCACCGGTAATCGCCCGCTGCATCATGGGGTGAGGTTTTTATTGATCAGGTGCTTGGCACGGATCACGTCGTCGGGGTGCACGAGGATCATGATTTCACCCAGCAAAGGGTAGGCGGAATCAATGCGGTTCATGGTCACCGCGGCAATTTCATTTTGTTCCAGGAGGTTCATCATCAGAACAGCCGCCTGGTTCTTTGTGGTTGTGAAAACGGAAACCCAGTTACGGTCCATGTATCAGGCGTTACCTGCATCCAATAAAAATACATAAATCTCTTTGGGGCCGTGGGCGCCGATGATCAATGTCTTTTCAATATCTGCGGTGCGACTGGGACCGGTGATCGCCGAGATCATGGAAGGCACCTGCTGGTCGTACTTTTTTCGCAATGCCTCCAGGCAGTCATCCATGTTGTAAAGCAATTGGTTTGAGGAGGCGATCACGATATGCGCCGGTGTGAACGCGGGCAGTTTGCGGCCGGATGACTTGGCCGAAGAAGTAACGATGGTGCCTGTACGTGCCACCAGGAATTCGCAGGTGGTGATACATGCTTCGATCTCATCGAACTTTTCCTTGTTGTCTATATAAGGCAGGTTCATTTTGTCCAACACCTCTTTCAGGTTTTGCTCAAAGCAATGGAAGTGATCCCATTTCTTCTCTTGCAAAATAGAACGAAGTCCGTCCGCCAAATCCTCCAGGGACTCGCAAAACTGGAACTGACCGCCTACGGCAACAAAGGCCTGGGCAAAGGTGATATCAAGGGTCTCCTGTTGAGCCGGGAACACATTGGTCTCGTAATCGAGGGATGTGTACGGACTGTCATTCTTTTGAATAAGCGCCTTTCGGATCTTCTTCAGGATCTTTTCTTTGGATGTGCTATCCTGCATGGTGGTTTACAGGTTCAGTTCAAACTGTTGCTGATCGCTGGACTTCTCATCATCCGGTCCGCTGGTTTCGGTGCTGGACGACGGACCGGCACCGGGGGTATGATGACCTGATGGTTGGATCGGTTCTGCCGGCGCCTGCGATGGGGCATTGACTTCCTGACCGTTCTTTACAAATGGCCGTTGACCGAAGATCACCTCCAGGTCTTCCTTGAAAATCACTTCTTCCTTCAATAGTTTTTCGGCCAGCAATACCAGCTTGTCTTTGTTTTTCAAAAGGATGTCTTTGGCTCTTTGGTATTGCGCTTCTACGATCTTGGACACTTCCTCGTCAATGATCTGTGCCGTTTGTTCGCTATAAGGTTTGGTGAGGGAATACTCACTTTGACCTGTGGAGTCGTAGTAGCTCAGGTTACCGATCCGGCTGTTCAGTCCGTATATCATCACCATGGCTTGCGCCTGCTTGGTGACTTTTTCCAGGTCGTTGAGCGCACCGGTTGAGATCTTGCCGAAGATCACTTCTTCTGCGGCTCTTCCGCCGAGGGTGGCACAAATCTCGTCGAGCATTTGTTCGGTGGTGGTGATCTGTCGCTCTTCGGGCAGGTACCATGCGGCACCCAGTGATTTGCCCCGCGGCACGATGGTGACTTTCACAAGCGGACTGGCATGTTCTACTAGCCAGCTCACGGTGGCGTGTCCGGATTCGTGGTAAGCGATCACTTTTTTCTCGTCCATCGTGATCACCTTGTTCTTCTTTTCCATGCCGCCGATGATGCGGTCCACAGCATCCAGAAATTCCTGCTTGCTCACGAAGGCCTTGTCTTTCCGTGCGGCGATCAGTGCGGCCTCGTTGCATATGTTGGCGATGTCGGCACCTGAGAACCCCGGTGTCTGGCGGGCGAGGAAAGAAATATCCACGGTGCTATCCAGTTTTTTGAGGTTTTTCAGATGTACCTTGAAAATGGCTTCACGCTCGTGCAAATCGGGAAGTTCAACATAGATGAGTCGGTCGAAGCGGCCGGGACGCAGCAATGCGCGGTCGAGTACGTCGGCGCGGTTGGTGGCGGCCAGGATGATGACGCCACTGTTGGTGCCGAAACCATCCATTTCGGTGAGGAGTTGGTTGAGGGTATTTTCCCTTTCATCATTGGCGCCTTGCGTCAGGCTTTTGCCGCGGGATCTTCCAATGGCATCGATTTCGTCGATGAACACGATACAGGGTGCTTTTTCCTTGGCTTGTTTAAACAGATCACGAACGCGGGACGCGCCCACACCCACGAACATTTCAACGAAGTCAGAACCCGAGAGCGAAAAGAACGGCACCTTGGCCTCGCCGGCAACGGCCTTTGCAATCAGGGTTTTACCTGTTCCGGGAGGGCCTACCAGCAGTGCGCCTTTGGGAATTTTACCACCCAGGTCGGTATACTTGGAAGGGTTCTTCAGGAAGTCAACGATCTCTTTGATTTCTACTTTGGCGCCTTCCAGTCCGGCCACATCATCAAATGTCACCGATACCTGCGTATTGCGATCGAACAGGGTTGCGCGGGACTTGCCGATGTTGAAGATCTGGCTGCCTCCCATGCTGCCGCCACTCATGCGGCGCATCAGGAAGACCCAGATGGCAACGAACAGGCCGAGCGGAAGAATCCAGGTCAGCATGCCGCCGAGCACATCCCTTCGGGTTTCATAGAATACATTGACTTTGTCTTCCGGGCTGAATTCTTTCTCGGCATCACGAAGGTCTTCACGAAAAATCTCTTCTTTCCCGATGTTGATCTCGTAGTGAGGCCCGGCATTCTCAAAGCTGCCCAGGGTCCGCTGACGCACGTCATCGTATGTGGCCTTCTTGAGGCTGTCTTTCTTGATGTACACCTCAGCCACTTCACCGTTGACCACCACGATCTTATCCACGTCGTGTTGTTGCAGCATTTCTTTGTTGAATTGCTGCCACGAGATGTTGTTGACCGTTTTGCTGTAACTGGTGAAAATGTGAATGGCAATGAAAATGAAAATGATGATGATGTAAACCCAATACAGGTTGAAACCGAATTTGGGTTTACGCGGCGGCCCGCCGGGGGTACCGCTGTCTTTCTCAGATTTGCGGTAGTTGCTGTTTGTATGATTGGTTTCTGTACTCATAAAATTTCAGGCAGTGAAATTGGGATTGGACTCAGTTCGCCTTGGGGACAAAGGATTCTTCCTGGATGTCCTGACGTTTGGCGTCGGCCCAAAGCTCTTCGATCCTGTAGAAATCCCGTTGTTGAGGTTGGAATACATGGGCCACAACGGTTCCGTAATCCAGCAGGATCCACTCGGCGTTGTCGTAGCCTTCGGTACTCCAGGGTTTTTCCTTGATGGTCTTCCGGACAATTTCTTCGATGGAGTCGGCGATGGCTTCCACCTGGGTCCGGGAGTCTCCCTCACATATCACAAAGTATTCACAAAAGGCATGGTCGATTCCTTTCATGTTCAGCAGCACAATGTGTTTTGCTTTTTTTTCAAGCATGCCTGCAACTACTGCATCGGCCAGCTTTTTTGAGCTTTGTGTTTTTTTCATGTTCAAGTTGCGTCCGCTGCAGGGAGAACAGCGGATCGGTAAACGTGTTTTTCGGAAAAAACAAAAATACTCATTTCTTTTGCAAATCAGCGTTTTTGCCCATGCTCATCGGTCAGCGGAAGATTTTATTGGACGAAGTGGATTCCACGAATGCTTATTGCGCCCGGCAGTTGAGGAGCGATGCACCCCCCGAAGGCACTTTGTTTGCAGCGAAACAACAAACCTCAGGCCGGGGGCAGACAGGTAAATCATGGTGGAGCGAGGCCGGAAAAAACCTCACCTTCAGCATTGCCTTGTACCCCGGATTTCTAACCCCCATGCAATCGTTTGCGCTCAATCAATGGGCGGCGCTCGGACTTCTTCATTACCTGCAAACATTGTCCGGTTTTCCCGACGGAACCCTGGCCATCAAATGGCCCAACGATTTGCTGGTAGGGGGGAGGAAGATCGCGGGTATCCTCATAGAAACCGCCATGCAGCAGGGGCGCATCGCCCATGCCATTGCGGGAATCGGACTGAATGTGAACCAGGATCGGTTTCCGGATGACCTGCCCGGGGCTACTTCGGTGCGTTTACAAACAGGAAGGCCATATGAGTTGGATGCATTCCTCGAAGGCGTATGTGTTTCGCTTGATGAAGTCTATGAGAAGTTGCGCATGCAAGGTGTCGGTGCTTTACAGGCAGATTATGAAGCATACATGTTCGGCAGGGGAGCCTGGCGCCCGTACGTGATAAGAGGAGTTAGGAAAGAAGGGTTGATTCGGGGTGTTGATGAAGCCGGACGTTTGCTGATGTCTTTCCGCGACGGCAATCTGCATGCCTTCGGTTTCCAGGAGATCAGCTTTGGGGATGGGCCTCCATTTGCGCTTTGATGTTGGCCGTCATGCTGTCGAAAAAGCTGGTCAGGGGTTTTTCAGCCACCATTTTTACAAACGGAGTCATGTCGGTGATCATCTCGAAACGCAACCTGCATCCCTGATCGGTGGGGTCGATGTGCCCGTACAGATCAAAAACAATCGGACTCACGCGGCTTGAATGCATATGCACCTGTTGTGGTGGAATGCCCGGTTTGATTTCCATGCCGATGGTGGACATGCCCTTGATGATAAATGAACAATCGGATTCCGTTGCCTTCCAGTTGCTGATCTTGCCCTGAGGCATCGCCGATTCCAGGTTTCTCAAATCGGAAAGCCATGTAAACACGCGTTCCTGGGATGCAGGGATGTCGTAGGTTTGGCTGGAAATAACGGTGTTGGCCATGGTGGTTGGATAGTTGTGAGGATTGTTTGTTGTTGAGCTGCAAAAACATGAAGGCACGAAGAATGGGAAATGCCCTTTGTGTCTTCGTGCCTTTGTGGCATTTCTATTTGCGTTGTTTCATCAGGGCATCAGGATTTGGGTTGTTGCCATGTGTCCGGATGATTCCTCCACGCGGTCAGCGCTTTCAGGTCGGCTTCCTTGATGTAGTTGGTTTCCATTGCTACACGGATCAGCGTTGGGTAATCAGACAAAGTGAACAGATCGCATTTGGCTTCGTTGAAGGCCTTTTTGGCCACCTGGAATCCGTAATCAAAAATGGCCACCATGCCCTTCACTTCCACACCGGCGCTACGCAAAGCTTGCAATGCCTGTAGGCTGCTCATGCCGGTGGATACCAGGTCTTCCACAACCACGGCACGTTTCCCTGCTTCCACTTCGCCTTCAATCTGGTTACCCAGTCCGTGTTCTTTCGGTTTGGGACGTACGTAAATGAACGGAAGATCCAATGCCTGGGCTGCAAGCACGCCGTGGGCGATGGCCCCGGTGGCAACACCCGCGATCACATCCGGCTTACCGGTTTTGGATTCGATGGCTGCTGCCAGTTGCTGCCGGATGAAGGTACGTACCTTCGGATAGGAAAGGATTTTGCGGTTGTCACAATAGATGGGAGAACGCCACCCGGAAGCCCACGTATAGGGGTTCGACGGATTCAGTTTAATTGCCTTAATTTGCAACAACAACTCGGCGGTTTTAACCGCCACTTCTTCTTGCACGATCATGCCGCAAATGTATAAAGTTTTCGTCAACAAGGTTCCGTTGCTACTGACAGATGGCCACTTTCAGGTCGACCCGGAAGGAAGTCATTTCGTGTTGCAGTACGGTGATGAGACTTCCCTGTTGGCGCTGCAAACCATGCTCGAAGGCGGCATGCTGGCGGTAGATCAGGTGGTGGTATATGGTGACTCGGCCGATGAGATCTTGGAACACTTCAAGCAACTGTTCGTGGTGGAAGTGGCCGCCGGTGGTTGGGTAACGGATCCGTCAGGACAGCTCCTGGCCATCCAAAGGCCCCAGCACGGTGAAGGATGGGACCTGCCCAAAGGCAAAGCGGAGAAAGGGGAAACGTTACCGGAAACCGCCGAACGGGAGATCAGGGAAGAATGCGGAGCCGGCGAACTGACCAATACCGGAACTTTGCCTGTGACCTACCATACTTTTTTCAGAAAGGATCAACGCACGCTCAAGGAATGCCATTGGTACCGGTTTGAATCGCCCGCTTTTGATCCCATACCACAGGAAGGTGAAGGAATATCGGTGGCTGCGTGGATCGGTGTGGATGAATTTGTGGCGAACATGGCTTTCCCCGCACTTGGAGAGTTGGTGGCACAGGTAGCGAGCCGCGTGAACTGACGCGGATCACTTTTTCCTTACATACGGCAGCAGGAATTCATGCAATCTTTCCGCAGGAGAGGGGGCTCCGGCGTGTACAATCTTTTTCTGTTCATCCGCCATGATGTATTGGGGCAACACCGGCAGGTTGTAAAGTTCCGCCACCTTTTTTGGGTCGGAGGCATGTACAAAATCGAACTCGGGTTTTGAACGCTCCGCCAGTTTCCTGTATGCCTGTTCCGATTCATCCAGGCTCACCGCTACGAAACGTACCAGGGTGCCGTACGATTCGTGGTAGGATTTCAATAATTCCAGTTCTCCCACACATTTGGGGTCGGTGGTAACCATGAACATGATGTAGGTAGGACGGTGGGCGGCATCTTCCCAGGTATAGGCTGAGCCGGTCAGGTCGGTCATGTTGATGTCGGGGAGAGGTTCATCTTCCACACTTTTGTTCAGCTGTCTGTAGATCAGTCCCGCCGCCTTGTTGGTGGTGTGAACCACTTTCCTATTGTAGAACTGGCTGATCATCGAAAGGATCATGGGTTTGTCGGAGTTGGGCGTGGCGTAAAGGGATATCATGCCTTTCAGGGTAACCCATTCCCTCAATTCCGGAGACTTCAGTAGGGGGTCTTTTCCGAGGCTGTCTAAAAACGCATTTAGTTTCCGGTCGAGCAGGGGAGGCCAGAGCGATTTGCTTTTGCGGCTGACCAGGAGTTCCGGCAGATAGGTTTTGAATGCATTGTTGAATGCATACATGTAGGAGATGTGGTTCGGGTAAACCGGCCGGTCGGTGAAGTATGCCTGGATGAATTTGCGGTTGTCCATTTCTTCCAGCATGTACAACTCGGCTGTTTCATACGTCACGTAGGTTTTGTAGTAGGGCAGCTGACTGGCAATTGCTTCTTTGTTGACCTCCGCCAGGAATTCTTTTACAACTTCCGGTCCTTTTTCCGTGTTGAGTACGTTCAGGTTCTTTTTGCGGAATGCAGCGTACCTGCCATCGAAGTCGCGGATTTTCTCATTCAGTTTGGAAGGACCCTCTTTGAGTATTTTCATTGGAACAGGGTCGCCGTTCATGTCCCTTCCGGCATGGATCTCCACATTGTAATGGATGTTTTTTTCTGCATGCAGCAGTTTCCTCGTTCCGTCCACATCAATAAATACAGCGGTTGTTTCCAGCAGGAGTAAGTCGGTTTTGAAATGCCCGGTAGCATCCACCTTGGCTTCTCCGAGTGTTTCTTCATTGAACAGCAACTGTTCACCATACGTGCGGAAGTACACGGTTTTTCCTTTGTATTCAGGAGCGCTTCCTTCGATCACCGTTTGGGCGCCGCAGGTCAGGCTCAACAACAAAGTGGTAAGAAGAAGAAACCGATGCAGCATGTCAGGGAATTTGAACGGATGAAGGCACGAACTGGCTCACATCTCCGCCGTGCTTTAGGATATCACGGACAACGGTTGAGTTTATTGCAAACACCTCGGGTACGGGGAATACAGATACCGTTTCAATCTCAGGGGCCATGGCATGGTTCATGGCGGCTATGGTGCGTTCGAATTCGAAGTCGTTCGTGTTCCTGATCCCGCGCAGGATGAACCGGGCGTCAACCTTTCGGCAGAATTCTACGGTTAGCCCTTCGTAGGATTCACACGTTACGCGGCTTTCGTTTTTGAATACCGACCGTATCCATGCTTCACGTTGCTCGATCGGGAACATGTATTGTTTCGCGGAGTTGTGACCTACACCCACAATGATGCGGTCGAATACGTTCAGGGCGCGATGCACCACGGATTCGTGGCCTCGGGTAATGGGGTCGAATGACCCCGGGAATACGGCGATTCGTTCCATGGGTGTATGTTGGTTAAGTCATGTTGGACCGTGCAGAAAAGATACTGAAATTCACGCTTCCGTACTTCCGCATTTCCAGGAACTCCGGTACATCGGAGAATGAATGATCGGCTCCGTGTTCAAGCACGAATAAACCATCCGCTCCAACCCATCCCTGGTTCAGCACGAGTTCGGGCAATTCAGCCAGTTCTGGCAGATCGTAAGGTGGGTCTGCCAGTACCAGATCAAATTCCCTGCCGGGTTTTTTCAGAAAGCGCAATACGTCCTCCTGGATCACCGTGGCATTTTCATTCAGGTCTGTCAAGGTTTTGCGGATAAAATTTACTGAGGCTCGGTTTTTTTCCACGGCCCAGGCGCCGGCTGCACCTCTTGACAAACATTCATAGGTCAGACTACCGGTGCCGCTGAACAGGTCCAGGCAAGTGCATTGTTCCCAGTCCAACCGGTTGGTGAGAATATTGAACAGCGATTCTTTGGCAAAATCGGTCGTGGGCCTCAGTGATAATTTGGCGGGAGGTTGAAAGCACCTGCCTTTGTATTTGCCGCCTATGATGCGCACAGGTATTCCTGGTGTAAGATAAAAAACTGGTGGGCGGGGATATCCCGGTATGGGTCGGCGTAGTCGATTGTGAGCGGGCGACCTTCAAAGCGAATATGATGAAGGTACTGGGCCATCAGCAGGTGCAGTGCATCACCTTCCAGGATGTCTCCCATCAAGGCTGTTTCCGTTTCCGAAGGAGTGAGGGCCAGTTGTTCCATCACGAACAACACATAGTACAGATGGTCTTCCGGCGAATGGCATTCAAAGCTGTTGGCGAGCAGCAGGGCGCGGTTACTGATCACCACAACGTCAATAAAACCGGTGCGTACATGAATGAACATCTGGGCCTTGGGTTCGTGTTTGTATAACGAAAGCAGGGATTCGATCAGGATGGACATCGGGTGAACGATATGCCCGCCAGGCAGATGTTGCAAGGCCCAGGCGTGCAGATTCCGGTCGGCCCGGAATACCCCCACCGCGTTCATGACCGGCAGGGGCATGAACTGGGACATGGCTTGAGGGTCTTCTCCGTAATGATAATTCAGGTAATCGTTGATTCCGCCGGCATCGAAGAGTCCCTGGGGAACAAGGGTATAAGCTTTGTTGTGGAGGATCAGGTGGGTGGAGGCAAACGCTTCTCCGGGTAAGGAAAGCTGTTTCCATGCATCGGCCCAGGGGGCGGGTGCTGCCTGGTTCAGTTCTATCCGGCCTACTTTTTCAAACCTGCGTGAGGCAACGTGGAGTGCGGTATACTTCAGAAAATATCCGTCCAACTCAAGGGTAAGCCTGTATTGTTCTGGCTGATCCGGCTGAAAGGCTGATCCGGTCAGATGAAATGTGGGGGCGAGCGGTGGAAGCGGTTGTGGGTGGTTATTCCCAGTTTCCATTTGTAGATGGTTCTTCCATGGAGCCCACCTTGAGCACCTGATTGGGGTCAAACGGTGCACCGTCGATCACTTCAAAGACCTTTACTGTGAGGCCGTTTACGTCAATCTCACCGGCGTTGATTTTAAACGGTTTGCCTTTTGTGTAAGGAACAAGGCCCAATGAGTCTACATGGTAGTCAGGTGGGAACAATGAGTCACGAACACTGACCATGCTGGTGTCACGAACCACCTGTCCCATGGCAACGGCCACAGAGTCTTCTATGTCTCCGATCTTTTTGATCACGGGGAAAGAATCGGTCATGATAAAATCGGTCAGCTTTTCAAAGCTATCGGCATATTGGTTGCGTACGGCTTTGTAGGCAAACTCGGCTTTGCGAATGTCTTTTAACCGTTCAATCACTTTGGCGTACCTGATCTCTTTTTCCTTATTGAATTCGATCGGCCTTTGAATCTCCATATAAAGGAGCACGGCAAGAACAACAGCTACAACAGCCAGAACGAGATTGATAACGATTTTCATTTGTTACATTCTTTGACCGGTTTGTCCGGCCGGGTTATGACTAAACTCCGTTTCTTCTATGAATGATGCGGCAGTGCAAAACTACAATATTCCGTGATTCTGCAAAAAGGAGGTTTTTTGCAACGCAATATTACTTCCTTCTGGTATGCGGCGGGGTTAATAGTCGATATCCAGATCCAATTGCTGGCGCAGTTTCTGGATGTTCGGATTTTTCTCCGCCATCTTATCGAACTTGTCCTTGGCGGTGTATGGGGTTTGGTCCTGTTCTTCCCGGTTGATCTCTGTTTCAAGCTGAATGGCGGAATTCCGCAGTTGTTTGCGGAGGTGACCGAGCAAGTGGGCTTTCTGAGATTCCAGTTCTTCTTCCTGGGCTTTGTTGTCTATGAGCAACATCAACCGGAAATCGTCCCCGATTTCAGGCTCCCGCTTCATCAGGGTTGCGTGCAGGTTGGCGCGGCCTTCTTCCTTGGACTGCAGGGCAAATGCCCTCCAATGCACCATCAGTTCTTCCTGCGTGAACGGGTGTTTTTCTTCAGGGGTTGTTTCTACAGGTGAGGTGTCGTTGCCGGGTTCTCCTTTTTTCTGAAGGATACCGGAGATGGAAATTGTTTTGGACTGATGTGATGGTGGTGTCGGTTCCGAGGGCGATGGAGGTGTGGCGATTTCCTCCCTTGCCGGTTGAGCCGCTGCGGCGGGTGACTTTTGCTCAGGCTTCTGTGAAGGAGCGGGTTCTTTCTTTTCTGCTTTTTTTTCCTGTTGTATCGGGTTCGTTGCCGGCGGTTTGGACGATGATGTTTCCTTTTTAGGGGCGGGTGCGGCTGCAGGTTCTTGTTCGGCTGAACCGCCCGCCATTTTCATCAGGGTGAGTTCCACCAGGAACCGTGGATTCTTAGACCCGCGATATTGCAGGTCGCAGGTATTGCCAAGATCCAGTGCCCGTAAAAGGAACGGGTGGGAGCAACGCCTGGATTGTTCCAGGTATCGGTCTTTGATGTTCTGGCTGGCTTCGATCAGTGGGATGGTCTGGGGATCTTTGCTTACAAGCAGGTTGCGGATGTGTCCGTTCAGTCCGTTGATAAAATGATGGCCATCAAATCCGCGAGTGATCACTTCGTCAAACAAAAGGAACGCACCGGTGGTATTATGTTCCAGCAGGTGATCGGTCATCTGGAAGAATACATCGTGATCAAGGATGTTGAGGTTTTCCACCACATCCTTATAGGTAAGCTGGTGCCCACTGTAACTGACCAGTTGGTCGAAGGTGGAGAGGGCATCCCGGAGGGCGCCGTCGGCCTTCTGGGCAATCACATGGAGGGCTTCCATTTCCGCTTCTACGCCTTCGTGTTTGGCAACGAAAGCCAGGTGCTTGGCAATATCTTCAATACCAACCCTGCGAAAGTCGAAGATCTGACAACGCGACAGGATGGTCGGCAGCACTTTTTGCTTTTCCGTGGTTGCCAGGATAAACTTGGCGTGGGCGGGAGGCTCTTCCAGGGTTTTCAGGAATGCATTGAATGCCTGTTGCGATAGCATGTGTACCTCATCGATGATGTACACCTTATATTGACCTGCCTGCGGAGAGAACCGTACCTGGTCAATCAGGCTTCTTATGTCTTCCACATGGTTGTTGGATGCGGCATCAAGCTCGAATACGTTCAGGGACTTCCCTTCATTGAACGACTGGCAGGAGACGCAGGCATTGCACGCTTCGCCTTCTTCGGTCAGGTTTTCGCAGTTGATGGTTTTGGCCAGTATCCTCGCACAGGTGGTTTTGCCCACACCGCGGGGTCCGCAAAAAAGAAATGCCTGTGCCAGGTGATGATTGCGGATGGCATTCTTCAGGGTGGAGGTGATGGACTCCTGACCGATGACCGTATCGAAGCGGGAAGGTCTGTATTTTCGTGCGGATACTATAAATGGTTCCATGGTGCAGTTTCCCGGTTGCCGGGGGAATACAAAGATAGTATATTTATGCTTTTTGATGGCGGCAGGGGACGTGCCCCGGAAGGGGGTGAAATAATTGCCAAATGATTTGTTTGGAATCAAACTTTTCGTACCTTTGCCGTCCTATTTTTAAGGATGCAAATCTATGTCTGAGATCAAAAACAGGTATGAAACAGTGTTCATCATGACACCCGTTCTGTCCGATGAACAGTTGAAAGAAACAGTTTCCAAGATCAAGAATCTGCTGAAAGATGAAGGTGCTGAAGTGATCCATGAACGCAAGTGGGGGCTTCGGAAGCTGGCTTACCCCATTCAAAAGAAATCAACCGGTTTTTATCACCTGTTGGAATACGCTGCACCCGGCACCGCCATTGATGCACTTGAGGTGGAACTGAAACGGGATGAGCGTGTGCTAAGGTTCCTCACGGTGAAGCTCGATAAGCATGCGGTCGCTTACAATGAAAGAAAGCGCGACAAGAGCAGCAAGAAGAGCGAGGACGTGAAGCCGCAGCCAGAAGAAGCATAATCACAACTTTACATCTCTATAACCCCAACTGCTATGTCAGCTGATTCAGAAATCAGGTACCTCACCCCTCCGACGGTAGAGGTAAAAAAGAAAAAGTACTGCTGGTTCCAAAAAAACAAGATCCACTACATTGATTACAAGGATCCCGACTTCCTGCTTCGTTTTGTGAACGAGCAAGGCAAGATTCTTCCCCGCAGGATCACAGGTACTTCTCTGAAGTATCAGAGAAAGTTGTCGACCGCTATCAAGCGTGCGCGTCATCTTTCGTTGCTCCCCTATGTTGGTGACATGCTTAAATAATTTACGGAGATGGAAATCATACTGAAGCAATACGTGAAAGGCCTTGGCGAGAAAAATGACATCGTCACGGTTCGTGACGGATATGGCCGCAACTTCCTGATCCCACAGGGACTGGGTGTCATTGCCAATTCAACCAACAAAAAGGTGCTGGCGGAAAACATGAAGCAGTCATCCTTTAAGGAGACGAAGATTCGTAAGGAAGCTGAGGATCTCGCTGGCCTGTTAAAAGACAAGGTGTTCAAGATTGGTGCGAAAGTGGGAGAGTCCGGAAAGATTTTCGGTTCCGTTACCGCACTGCAAATTGCAGATGCCATCAAGGAAGCCGGTCACACCGTAGATCGCAAATTCATCACCATCAAGGAAGAACCCATTAAGGAACTGGGTGCTTACAGCGCTGATGTGAAACTGTACAAGGACATCCACGCCACTGTTCAATTCGAAGTGGTAAGCGAATAAGTCCTGATTCCCCAACTATGTCTGAAACCCTGTTCGCATTGCGGACAGGGTTTTTTGTTGCTATGGGTATGGTAAACGGTTCGGGCTTATTCCACCCGAAGGGCTTCAATGGGCGGAAGGCGGGATGCTTTCAAGGCAGGGATCAGGCCGGCCAGGAGCCCCGTGATCATGCACATGATCAATCCCAACGTCATCCACAAAACCGGCAGTACTGCACCCACATGCATAACGAGGGCAACCAGGTTGCCAACGATTGTGCCGAACACGATACCGGCAATGCCACCCAACTGGCAGATGACAATGGTTTCGATCAGAAACTGCCACATAATGGCCCTTCTTGTTGCACCAAGTGCCTTGCGGATGCCAATCTCACGGGTACGTTCTGTTACGGCAACCAGCATGATATTCATCAAACCGATGGCGGCTCCCATCAGCGTGATGATTCCGATGATGGTACCCACAAGGCCCATCCATGCAATTTTCTCGATGAGCACATTGGCCAGGCTGTCACTTTTGAAAATCTCAAATGAATCCTCTTCGCCACGTTGTACGCCGCGAATGATCCGGAACAATCCCGTGGCTTCACCGATGGCGGCTTCCATCATTTCAATGCTGGCGGCTTTTACCTGGATAACAAAGTTCATATCGGGTCTGCCGTACTGCTGACGAACATTCTGGATGGGTATCATACACACCCGGTCGTTGTTCATGCCCACGGATGTGCCTTTTTCCTTCAATACACCTATGATCCGGTAGGTGCCGGAGGCAATTTTGATGTTTTGATCAAGTGCTTTGCTGGCGCTACCAAAGAAAAAGGATGCGATCTCCCTACCGATGATTACGCTGGGATATCCGAGGTTGACCTCCTGCTGTGTAAAATTACGACCAGCTGCCAATTCATATCCCGACGTGGCGAGATATGCTTCGTCTACCCCCAATACGGAATTGTTGGGGTTTGATTTCTTATCCCTGTATTTGATCGTGGCGGAACCGGTTCCGCGTGTGGTTACGGAAATGTCTGCCGGAAAACCGAATCGTTCCTTGAAGGCCATTGCTTCATCATAGGTGATGGATTCAAATTGTTTCGGACGTTCACCGCCGGAACCGATGCGGATGCCCATGCCCCGGTTGCGGATACTGAAGGTGTTGACGCCCATGCTGGAGAAACTTTCGGTCAGGCTGATCTTCAATACGTCAATAGCGGTTAAGATGGCAACCAGTGCCGTAATGCCAACGGCAATGATCACGATGGTCAGGATGGTCCGCAGCAAGGTGCTCCGGATAGAGCGCCAGGCCATGATGATGTATTCCCTCAGATATTGTCTCACTTTGCTACCTGCAATTGTTGGGTGAAAAACTGCCAGAGCGGATCTCCGGACGGAGGAGGGGCTACAATTTCCATTTCATCTTTCCTGACGGGATGCTCCAAATGAATTGAGCGGGCGTGCAGGTGGATGGAAGCGTCTTGGTTGGATCGTTTGGCGCCATACTTGAGGTCGCCCTTGATCGGGCAACCCATGTGTGCGAGTTGAACGCGGATCTGATGGTGGCGTCCTGTCAGCGGCTTGACTTCAAGCAGATGGTAACGATCGCTAGATAACAGCAGTTTGTAACGTGTGATTGCTTCCTTGCCTTTTCCTGGAGAAACCACCACCGATTTGTTGGTATCGGCATGCTTCAGCAGGTGGTTGGTCAGTTCGCCTTCCGTTTGAGGTGGTCGTGCACTCACCACGGCCCAGTACGTTTTGCGTATTGTGTTTTCCCGAAACATCTGATTGATCCTGGCAAGCGCTTTGGATGTTCTGGCGAACAGCACCACGCCACTTACCGGCCGGTCGATCCGGTGGGTTACTCCAATGAAAGCTTTGCCCGGCTTTTCATATTTCGCTGCAATGTATTCGGCCACCTGTTCACTCAGGGGTACGTCTCCCGTCCTGTCACCCTGAACAATATCCGACGGACGCTTGTTCACGGCAATCAGGTGGTTGTCTTCATATAACACGTCGGGCAGGATTGCACCGTCAGTATTGTTCCTTGTCATTGGGGAATTTCTTTTCCTTGACGTCCTGTGTATATCTGCTCACAGCTTGTTTGATGTCTTCGAATAAATTGAGGTACCTGCGCAGGAAACGCGGGCTGAATTCCTGGTTCAGCCCCAGCATATCATGTAGCACAAGCACTTGCCCGTCTACCTGGTTGCCGGCCCCGATTCCAATCACGGGAATGTCTACGCTGGCTGCAGCTTGTGCGGCAAGCCTGGCGGGAATCTTCTCAAGTACAACCCCGAAACAACCGGAATCCTGCAGAATGCGGATGTCTTCCAGCAGCTTTTTGGCTTCTTCTTCTTCTCTTGCGCGGACCACATAGGTGCCAAACTTGTAAATCGATTGGGGGGTCAGTCCCAGGTGTCCCATCACGGGCACCCCGGCAGATACAATGCGTTCAACCGATTCCTTTACTTCCCGTCCGCCTTCCAGTTTCACAGCATGTGCGCCGGATTCTTTCATGATGCGGATGGAAGAATTGAGCGCTTCTTTCGAGTTGCCCTGGTAGCTACCGAAGGGCAGGTCAACCACCACCAATGCACGTTGCACCGCCCTGATCACCGATGAAGCGTGATAGATCATCTGGTCAAGTGTGATGGGCAAAGTGGTTTCGTGGCCCGCCATTACGTTTGAAGCGGAATCACCAACCAGGATGACGTCAACCCCGGCCTGGTCCACAATCCTCGCCAGTGAAAAGTCGTAAGATGTAAGCATGGAGATTTTTTCCCCCCTCCGCTTCATTTCCTGAAGTACATGGGTGGTTACTCTTTTAACCTGTTTGATGTTTTGTGAGCCCATCTGAATTTAAAGTAGGTGACCTGAATATTTGGAGTCAACGATAGGGTTGATGACATGCAAAACTACAAAAATAGAGGATGGGGAGAATTTGATGTTTTGCCTATATTTTGCATCTTTACAGCCTTTCCCCCTTGTGTAGTTAGTGCAATATGCAGAAATTTGCCCGGCCCGGTTCATCAAACCAGAAGTTTATACTTTGTTGCTGATCTTATGAAGAAGTTATTTTATTTCCTGATGGTATGTGGTATTGTAGTGCTTCCGGCCTGCGAAACGGATTTTGATGTGAATGATGAATGGACGGAAACCACCATCGTTTATGGATTGTTGAACCAGAATGATGCCAACCATTATATCAAGGTGAACAAAGCTTTCCTGGGTGAAGGAAATGCACTGGAGATGGCAGCCGTTTACGATTCCATCAGCTACGCCAAACAAATTGAGGTATACGTGCAGGAATGGCTGAACGGTAACCTCAAGAAAACCCTCGTTTTCTCCAGGGATTCGTCCATGTCGAAAGACCCCGGAATTTTCTCTTACCCTTTCCAGGTTGTTTATAAGAACAGTGAAGCCCTGGATCCGGCTGTGGAATACCGGCTGATTGTGAAAAATACCGAAACAGGCAAAACCGTCACCGGCACAACCAGTCTGGTGCAGAATGTGACCATCACACAACCCACTTCTTCTGTCGGCCAATTGGTGAACTGGGTGGCGGCGACCAACAAATACAGCGTGAAATGGACGACTGGTACAAATGGAAAGCTGTATCAGCTCCGCATCGGTTTTCACTACACGGAAACACTGAAGGTCTCGCCTTATACGGTGACCGATCAATACGTCGAGTGGGTGCAACCCGCCACCGAATCACTGGGAATCACCGGAGGAGAAAACATGCAGGTTGATTTGCCCGGCGATAATTTTTACCAGTTCCTGGCCAGCCACCTTGAAGAAAATACGGATGTGGACCGCAAAGCCGACGGTATTGATTTCATTATAGATGTAGCCGGTGATGAATTCAATACCTACATGGCGGTGAACAAGCCGTCTACCGGTATCATCCAGGAAAAACCTGAATACACCAACCTGGAAAATGGCATCGGGCTGTTCTCTTGCAGGTACTCCAAAGGTGTTTACGACAAACAGATGACCCTCACTTCCCTCGACTCTCTCCGTGATGGACGCTTCACCAAGCACCTCGGATTCCTCTGACGTTCACTCCGTTGTTATGTCTTTTTGGCAGTTGATGTCAGTCTTTTGCCGGAGATTTTCCCCCGCTTGCTGTCAATATTGCGATAAGCATGTGATGGTATGGTGCTTGTAAAAAGCATATCAAACAAATTACTCAGTTATATCAACACGACTAATCATGGGAAAAATAATAGGAATAGACCTGGGAACCACCAACTCTTGTGTTTCTGTAATGGAGGGAAATGAGCCGGTGGTGATTCCAAACAGTGAAGGTAAAAGAACGACTCCTTCCATTGTGGCATTTCTGGACAACGGAGAGCGCAAGGTAGGTGATCCGGCCAAACGTCAGGCCATTACCAATCCGGAACGTACGATCTATTCAATCAAGCGGTTCATGGGAGCCTCTTTTGATGAAGTGCAGTCGGAGATCAAGCGGGTACCATACAAGGTAGAAAAAGGGGATAATAACACCCCCCGCGTTCGTATCAACGACAGGTTATATACACCGCAGGAGATTTCGGCCATGGTGTTGCAGAAAATGAAGAAGACCGCCGAAGACTACCTGGGAACGGAAGTGACAGAAGCCGTAATCACGGTTCCGGCATATTTCAACGATGCCCAAAGGCAGGCTACCAAGGAGGCGGGTGAGATCGCCGGTCTCACGGTGAAGCGCATCATCAACGAACCCACCGCTGCGGCGTTGGCCTACGGGTTGGATAAAAAGATGGAAGACCTGAAGATCGCTGTGTTTGACTTGGGTGGTGGTACATTTGATATTTCCATCCTCGAGTTGGGTGAAGGTGTGTTCGAGGTGAAATCCACCAATGGCGATACCCACCTGGGTGGTGACGATTTCGA